>JBAZGZ010000001.1:0-32542 GCA_041652615.1 Candidatus Omnitrophota bacterium
AAAATTCCGAACAGGGCCTGGCTCGCGCTTTGTCCGTAAAATTCTGGCTAGGATTTATCCTTGCTTTGCCGGTTATTGCCTTAAATGTGGGCGAAATGATTACTTTTGTAAAAATACCCGCAATAATCTCCCATCAATTTTCTTCATGGATCCAGCTGCTATTTACCACGCCCGTTGTTTTTTGGTCGGGAGGCTTTTTTTATATAAAAGCCTGGAAGTCAATAATTAACAAGTCTCTTAACATGTTTACTTTGATTGCCATGGGTGTATTGGCAGCATATGGATATAGTTTTTTTGCGGTTGTTTCTCCGAAAATTTTTCCCGATGCGTTCAAAAAAATGGGGCATATCAATCTTTATTTTGAAGCTGCAGCGGTAATTACAATTCTTGTTTTGCTTGGGCAATTACTTGAGGCAAAAGCGCGAAATAAAACCGGACAGGCGATCAAGGCTCTTCTTGGTTTTGCCGCAAAAACCGCTCACATTATAAGAAATAATCAGGAAGAAGAAATACGCATCGAGAATGTTAAGCATGGCGACATATTGCGCGTTAAGCCGGGTGAAAAAATCCCCGTTGACGGAGTGGTTATTGAAGGAAAAACTACAATAGATGAAGCGATGATTTCGGGGGAATCTATCCCTGTTGATAAAACAGCCGGTGATAAAGTTATCGGCGCGACAATTAATCAGACCGGCGCGTTTATCATGAAGGCAGAGCGGGTTGGAGATGAAACTTTGCTTTCGCAAATTATCCAGATGGTAGAGTCTGCGCAAAGAAGCCGCGCCCCTATACAACACCTGGTTGATAAAGTTTCCGGTTATTTTGTTCCGGTTGTTGTTATTGCGGCAGGTATTACTTTTCTTGTCTGGTTTTTATTCGGGCCGGAACCTAGATTGGCTTACGCTTTGGTTAATGCGATAGCCGTTCTGATTATTGCTTGTCCTTGTGCGCTTGGCCTGGCAACGCCGATGTCAATTATGGTTGGAGTGGGCCGGGCTGCTTTGTCCGGCATTTTAGTCAAGAATGCAGAGGCTATCGAAAAGGCAGAGAGAATAACGCATGTGCTGGTGGATAAGACAGGGACTTTAACCTTGGGTAAACCGCGCGTAACTGATTTAATCGTCGGTAAAAACATTAACGAACGGTTTTTTGCCGAAGTCGCGGCATCTATCGAACAATTAAGTGAGCATCCACTGGCAAGAGCAGTTGTTGATTATGCGAAAGAACAAAAATATGAAATTGTAAAGGCGGAAAATTTTAAATCTATCACCGGTTCAGGCATTGAAGGAACAGTCAAAGGAAAAAGCATTTTTTTAGGCAAGGAAACTTTTTTAAAGGAATCAAGTATTTCTATTCCAGCAGAGCTAAAGAATAAAGCAGCAGAGTTACAAATAAAAGCTAAAACAATAGTGTGGTTAGCAATCGAAAACGAAACTGCGGGGTTTTTAGCGATTTCAGATCCGATCAAGGAAACCACCCCTGGCGCCGTAAAAAAATTACACAGCATGGGGTTGGCAGTAGTTATAGTTAGCGGCGATAATAAATTAACTGTTGCTGCTGTTGCCAGAGAGTTAGAGATCACCCAGGTGCACGCGGAGCTTAAACCGGAAGATAAACTGCAGATTGTTAAAGATTTAAAAGAAAAAGGAGCAGTCGTGCTTATGGCCGGTGACGGTATAAATGATGCTCCGGCTTTAGCCCAGGCCCAAATTGGCGTTGCAATGGGAACAGGAACGGATATTGCGATAAAAAGTGCCGATATAACTTTAGTTAAAGGAGATTTGAACGGGATTGTTAAAACGTTGATTTTTAGCCGCGCGATTATGAAAAATATCCGTCAAAATCTTTTTTTCGCTTTTGTTTACAATAGCATAGGTGTGCCTTTAGCAGCAGGAATATTGTATCCATTTTTTGGTATTTTACTGAGCCCGGTTGCCGCAGCTGCCGCGATGAGTTTCAGTTCTTTATCGGTTGTGGGTAATTCTTTACGTTTGCGCCGGATGAAGTTTGACAAAGTTTCCTAAGAAATACCCCCGGATGTTCTTATCTAAAATGAATTGACTAGGGAGTGACATTGGAATATAATCTGAATGTTCCAAAGCAGCATTTCCCTTAAAACAACGCTAAATTATAAGATAACACTATGCCAAACGATATTAGTTTTGCTAAAAAATCCGGAAATAATTCAAACTTTACGGCAATAGTTCTTGCCGCGGGAAAAGGCGTAAGAATGAAATCGGAGCTGCCGAAAGTTCTTCATACGCTTTCCGGCAAACCGCTTATCGGCTATTGTTTAGAACAGCTAAAATCCATCAAAAATATAAAACAAATAATTGTCGTAACGGGCTATGGCGCGCAGTCCGTAGAAACATATGTGAAAAATAACTTTAAAGGTGTTGAATTTGCAAGGCAGAAAAAATTGCTTGGCACGGCAGACGCGGTTAAGTGCGCAAGAGCAGAAGTAAAATACGAAAATGTTTTAATCCTTTGTGCTGACGCGCCGCTGATTACGGCTGAAACGTTATCTTCCTTTATGGCTTCTTACGAAAGCGAAAAACTGACAGCTTCAATTATTACCGCGTATATTGATAAAAAAAATGACCTGGGGAGGATTATCAGGGATACTTACGGCGCGATTAAATCTATATGCGAAGTCAGTGATTTGCGTAAACATATTAATCTAAAAATCAGCCTAAAAGAAGTTAACAGCGGTATCTATGCGTTTAATCGCAGAACGCTTTTTGAAAATCTTAAATATATAAAGAGAAACGAGATTAAAGGTGAATATTATTTTACCGATACGATAGAGATTCTTTATAATAACGGTATCAAAATAGGCTCTTATGTGCTTTCTGACAGTGATGAAATCTTAGGTATAAACAGTCCGAGAGAGCTTTCTTTGGCGGAGAGAATAATCAATAAAAGGGTGGTAGAGTATTTTATGGCAAGCGGGGTGAGAATAATGGATCCCCAAAGCACCTTTATCGCCGAGAACGTAAAGATTGGTAAAAATACCTTAATTTATCCCTTTACCTTTATAGAAAGGAATGTTATAATTGGCGTCCGTTGCGAAATCGGCCCTTTCGCGCATTTAAGGCAAGGGGTTTGCATATCCGACGATACAGCAATAGGTAATTTTACGGAAATCAGCCGTTCCAAAGTTGGAAAAAACACTAGAATTAAACAGTTTAGCTATATTGGCGATGCTACTATCGGCGATAACGTAAATATAGGCGCGGGTACAGTTGTAGCTAATTATAACGGTAAAACCAAAAATAAAACTATTATAGAAAAAGGAGCATCCATTGGTTCGGATTCTGTTTTGGTTGCTCCGGTTAAAATCGGAAAATCTGCCATAACGGGCGCAGGCAGCGTTGTTCTTAAGAATGTTAAAGGCGGGGAAACAGTTGTAGGTGTGCCCGCTCAGGTATTAAAGAAAAATCGGAAGCTCGAAGGAAGAAAGACGAGAGACGAAGGACGATAGAAAATAGAAGGAAGAAAATAAAGAATAGAAAATATTAAACTTCTATCTTCGTCCTTATATTACCAAATATAAATTAGGAGAAAAAATGGATAAAATGGTAGTTTTGAGCGGCAACTCGAATAAAGAGTTAGCTGTAAAGATAAGTAAGGAATTGAAAGTTAAGCTTGCAGAAGTAATGACAGTTCGCTTTAGTGACGGAGAAATAAGGGTAAAGGTTGAAGATAATGTAAGAGGTAAAGATGTTTTTGTTGTCCAATCTAATTGCCCGCCGGTCAATGAAAACATAATGGAGCTTTTGATAATCATCGACGCGTTAAAACGGGCCTCGGCCAATCGCATAACCGCGGTGATACCTTATTTCGGTTATGCGCGCCAGGATAGGAAAGATCAGCCGCGCGTGCCTATAACCGCGAAACTTGTGGCAAATCTTTTAACGGTGGCGGGAGCGAATCGTGTTTTAGCTCTTGATTTGCATGCCGGCCAGATTCAAGGTTTTTTTGATATACCGGTGGATCACTTGTTTGCGATTAATGTTTTTGTCGATTATTTTAAGAAAATTAAAATAAAAAATCTTGTTATCGTGTCGCCGGATGTTGGCGGTATAAAGATGGCGAGGGCTTATGCAAAGAAATTTCATGCCGGTTTGGCAATTGTTGATAAAAGAAGAAATACCCCCGACGCTACTGAAGTAATGCATATTCTTGGCGAAGTCGAAGGTAAAAATGTTATTCTGGTTGATGATATAGTTGCAACTGGCAGTTCACTGGTTGAGGCAGCAAAAGCGCTCAAAGAGGCGGGAGCGAAGAAAATTTTTGCCGCTATTTCTCACGGAATACTTTCTGCCAATGCAGTAGAGAAGCTGGAAAATTCAAATATAGATTATCTTGTAATTACCGATTCTATTCCTCTGGGCGAGGAAAAGAAGAGTAAAAAAATAAAAGTTGTTTCGGTGAATAAATTATTCGCGGAAGCAATCAGAAGGATACATTTTGAGCAATCAATAAGCGTGCTTTTTGATTCAATAAGGAGATGAAATGAGGCAGCAACTTTTCAAGCCTCTAGTGGCGTAGAAAAGCTGCGTAGCCGAATTTCACCCAGCACTAATTTTTATATAAGCAATTTAGTGCGAGGAAAATTAGTGCTGGGTTTAATTCGCACTATCATTTTTTCTTCGCCACTAGGGCTTGAAAAAATGATGTGCTCATTAAAGGAGATAACATGGAAAGGGTAAAGATTGAAGCGACCTTAAGGGAAAAATTAGGTAAAGAAACAGCAAAGAAAGTAAGGTTTAAGGGTAATGCTCCCGCGATAGTTTACGGTAAGGGCGTAAACCTTGCGGTTGAGATACAGGTGGCAGGGTTAAAAGCTTTAAGAGCAATACATTTTTCACAAGGTGCGGTAATCGATATAGATTTAACCGGCCAGGATAAGAAAGAAAATTGTTCTGTTCTGATTAAGGATGTACAGTATCATCCATTAACAGAGGCGATTACGCATATAGACTTTATAAGGGTTTCTCTTGAGGAGAAAATAAAAGCGCACGTTCCTGTCGTCCTTAAGGGCGAGCCAAAAGGCGTGAAAGAAGAAGGAATCCTTTCCCAGATACTTTGGCAGCTTACCATTGAAGCTCTTCCTCTGGATATTCCGGAAAAAATTGAAGTAGATGTTACTCATCTAGGGATAGGTAATTCTGTGCATGTTGATGAAGTTAAAGTGCCGGAAAATGTAAAAATAGTTAATTCTCCCGATGAAACTGTTGCAACGGTTGTAGAGAAAGAAGAAGAAGTCGCGGCTACTGTCGCAGATGAAACAACCCCTACGGGCCCTGAGGTAATAAAAGAGAAGAAGGAAGTTGAAGAAGGTGAGGCCGAGGGCGAAGAGGGCAAGGCGAAAGGAAAAGAAGAGCCCAAAGGTAAAGAAGAGGCTAAGCCGAAAGAAGAAGCTAAAAAGGCTCCGGAAAAAGGGAAGAAATAATGAACACATCATTTTTCCAAGCCGAAGGCGTCAGGAAAAATGATAGTGTGAATTACCCCGCCGAACGTGGCAAAATTATCGAAGAGAATTTTGCCACATTTTTAGTGAGGCGGGGTGATGAGATAAGCGTTACGTACGTGGCTATCGAAATAATTACAGTTAATTGAAATTCAGAACATCAAATAAGTGAAAGTTATAGTTGGATTAGGCAATCCGGGTTTAAAATATAAAAATAATCGCCATAATGCCGGATTTATGGTGCTTGATGAGATAGCCAAGCACGAAAAAGTTCTTTTTAAAAAAAGTTTCCTTTGGAACTGTTACTTTGTTAAGATAACGGCCGGGCAAGAGGTAATGCTTTTAATCAAGCCTCTGACATACATGAATAATTCGGGTCGTTGCGTTAAGAAGATTTTTTCAAAGTATGTGTTGGAAGCTAAAGATTTATTGATAGTCTATGATGACGCTGATTTGCCTCTTGGCGCGCTTAGGTTAAAAACTTGCGGTTCAAGCGGCGGCCATCAGGGGTTAGCTTCGATAATTACCCAGTTGAATTCGCAAGATTTTCCAAGATTAAAGCTTGGGATAGATAAAAATACCGGCGCAGATTTAGCTGATTATGTTCTTTCTGATTTTTCGGCGCAAGAAAAAGAAACAATTAGTGAATCAATTGCTAAGGCTGCTAGCGCGTGCGTAGATTGGGTTAAACGCGGAAACGAATACGTAATGCAAAATTATAATAATTGTTAACGCGAATAAACGCGAATTTAGACCTGAATGGTTTTATTAAAGTATAAACGCGAATGCGCGCGAATAAAAAGGTTTATAGTTTTATTTTATTCGCGCGCATTCGCGTTAGATTTGCGATAATTAGCGTTATAAAAGGAGGATAAAACGTGAATACGAATTTTGAAAGCATGATTATTGTGTTGCCTGATATCGGAGACCAGGCACAGGAAGAGGTTTTTCAGAAGGTAACAAAAAAAATAGAAAGTCTTGAAGGCAAAGTTACGAGCGCCAAGATTTGGGCTAAAGAAAGAAGTCTTTCCTACCCGCTGAAGGCTTCCGGTTCACAGAAGAAAAAATACTTAAAAGGATGTTATTGGCTCATTGTTTTTTCTATTGATACCGAAAAATTAGCTGATTTAAGAGAAACAATAAGGCTTGAAGAAAAAATATTGCGCAGCATTATTTTAAACAGGGAGAATTTAAAAGTCGAAAATATAGTAAGCTAAGGCGGTGCGATTATGGCGAGTTTAAATAAGGTTTTTTTGATGGGAAATTTGACGCGTGATCCGGAATTGCGATATACCCCGCAAGGCGCGGCAGTTGTAAATCTTGGTCTTGCGGTAAACAGGTATTATAAAGATAAAAGCGGCCAGAACCAGCAGGATACGTGTTTTTTAAATGTAATAGTTTGGGGTCAAATGGCTGAAGTCTGCAATCAGTATCTTCAAAAGGGAAGGCAGATTATCGTAGAGGGCAGGCTCCAATCAAGAAGTTGGAAGGATAATGATGGTAAAAACCGCACGACTATAGAAGTAAAGGCGGATAACGTCCAGTTTATGTCTAATCGTGCAAAGGAAGAAACTAAAGAAGTTGATTTAGGCGAGGCACCGGCAGAGTCGACCGGCGCGGAGCATAATGAAGAACAAGGAGAGGTGAATTAAGATGTTTAAACCAAAATCAAAACCAAAACTAAAACTAAAAACAAAAACACCAAAGATGATCGGATTTAAAAAAAGCTGTTCGTTTTGCAAAAAAGAATTTAATATTGATTATAAAAATATCGAATTGCTTTCGCACTACATATCGTCAAGAGGCAAGATAGTATCCAGGCGTGTAAGTGGAAATTGCGCCAAGCATCAGCGAAAAGTTACAAAAGAGATGAAAATTGCACGGTTTTTGAGTATATTCCCGTATTTGGCTAGATAAGATTTATTACCCCGTCTCATGAAAGAGGTTGTGAAATTCTCTTCGATAATTTCACAATATTCGGCGGGGTTAATTCACACTATTATTTTTTCTGCGCCACTAGCGGCTGGAAAAAATGATGTGTTCAATAAGGAGGTTTACTGCAGTGAAAGTTATTCTTTTAAAAGATATCGATAAATTAGGTAATGAAGGCAGTGTGTTGGAAGTTAAAGAAGGCTATGCGCGTAATTTCTTATTGCCGCAAAAGCTTGCCATGAAAGCAACCAAAGATAGCTTTCGTGAAATTGAAGAGATGAAAAAGAGAAAAGATAAAGTAGAGGAAAAAACAAAAAAAGAAGCTTTGGAGTTTAAGGTAAAGATAGAAGCCTTGTCGGTAACCATAACCCAGGAGGCAAAAGATACCGAAGAGATATACGGCTCAGTAGGAGAACAGCAAATTCTAAAAGCCTTGAAAGATGAAAGCGTGATCCTTGAGAAAGGTAAAATAGAAATAACTGAACCTATAAAAAAATTGGGCGTTTATAATTTAAAAGTCAGGCTTCATCCTGCTGTAGAGGCTAATCTACGCGTGTGGGTAATGAAGAAATGATTGCTACAAATACTCCTCAAATAGCAGATAAACTTCCGCCGCAAAACATTGAAGCAGAAATGGCAACGCTTGGCGCCATGCTTCTCAATGAAGCGGCCATTTCGGAAGTTATGGAAATTGTAAATGAGGACTATTTCTATAAAGAAGAACATAGAATTATTTATTCAAGCATCATCTCGTTGTTTGACTCACGGAAAAAAATTGATATCCTTACCATCTCCGAAGATTTAAATAAAAAAAAGCTCCTCGAAAAATCCGGAGGTTCATCTTACCTGGCAACCCTTGCCGATTTCGTTCCTACCTCAGCAAACGTTTTACACTACGCGCGTATAGTTAAAGAGAAAGGCGTTTTGCGCCTGCTTATTAACAGCGCGACCCAAATTGTTTCTTTGGCATACAGAGGTGATGAAGAAGTCAGCACTATTCTGGATAAGGCGGAGAGGCTTATATTCGAAATAAGTGATAAAAGAATAGAGGGCGGGTATATCCATATTAAGGAAATAATAAAAGATGGCATAGAATTAATTGAATCTCTTTACCATAAGAAATCGCACATAACCGGTATCCCTACCGGTTTTACGGACTTTGATATCAAAACCGCCGGGCTTCAAAAAGGAGATCTGATTATTGTGGCCGGTAGGCCGTCGATGGGCAAAAGCGCGTTAGCCACATCAATGGCTGAATACGCGGCAGTTGAAGAAAAAGTACCGGTTGCTTTTTTTAGCCTTGAAATGTCGAAAGAGCAGTTAATGCAGCGTTTTTTATGTTCACAAGCAAAAGTCGATATGCACAAATTAAGAACCGGTTTTTTAGCGCCTTCGGAATGGCCGATTTTGACTAGCGCGGCCGGCAGGCTTTCCGAAGCTCCGATCTTTATTGATGATACGCCGGCAATAAATATTTTTGAATTAAGAGCAAAAGCAAGGCGCCTTAAAGCGCATCATGATATACAACTTATCCTGGTTGACTACCTTCAAATGGTGCGATGTATGCGCCGGGGAGATAGCCGCCAGCAGGAGATATCTGAGATTTCCCAGGCGCTCAAAGCTTTAGCTAAAGAGCTTAGTCTCCCGGTTCTTGCGGTGAGCCAGCTATCACGTGCGGTTGAATCAAGGACTGACCATCGGCCTCAGCTTTCAGATTTAAGGGAATCGGGAGCCATAGAGCAGGATGCTGATGTGGTTGTCCTTTTGCTTAGAGAAGAATATTACAATCCAACTCCTGAGAATAGGGGCACAGCAGAAGCGATTATCGCAAAGCAGCGCAATGGCCCTGTAGGCAGCGTAAATTTGGGGTTTATCCGTGAATATATGAAGTTTGTTAATCTCTCTAAGACTCAAGGCGAGGAGTTCTAAAAATACAACGCGAATGTTTACGAATTGCACACAAATATTCACAA
This sequence comes from Candidatus Omnitrophota bacterium, assembly GCA_041652615.1. GTDB lineage: Bacteria > Omnitrophota > Gorgyraeia > Duberdicusellales > 4484-171 > JAJYOP01. Next base: position 9,382 of record JBAZGZ010000001.1, read on the forward strand.
ATAAAAAGTTTGCGTAGTGGAAAGCGGGAAAATCTAAAAAAATCTTTTTACCCCGCCTCATAGAAGATGCTGGCTCATTGCCCCGCCTCGCAGGGGATGTCAAAAAAATCTGTTTCCCTGTAATAGGAAATTCCAGGGACTATGCCATATTTTTTTTGACGCTTGGCGGGGTTAATTCGCACTAGTATTTTTTCTTCGCCACTATTGGCTTGAAAAAATACTGTGCTCATTAAATCTCTTATTGAGTTGACTTTAAATAAAAAAACCCTTATAATATTTTAATGCGAACACTAATTTCCGCTCTAACCATTTTCTTTGTATCATTTTCCGCTCTAGCCTCAAGCGAAGATACTGTCGCGCGTATTGAAATCAAGGGCCATAAGTTTGTAAGCGACGCGACCATTGTTTCAAAAATAAAACTTCGTTCCGGACAGACCTACAACGAGAACGTCATTAATGAAGACATAAAAAACCTTTACGCTACTGGTTTTTTTGAGACCGTTGAGGCAGCAAAAGAAACCACGCCTGAGGGGGTAGTTGTTACTTTTAAAGTTAAAGAAAAACCCGTTCTTAAGAAGCTCGACATAGAAGGCGCTCATTTTATCCGCAAGAAAAAAATTAGTGAAGCAATCGATATTAAAGAAGGAGCTTTTGTTGATGAGTACAAGCTGAAAGAAGTTGCCCGTAAAATAAAAGATCTTTATGCAACAAAAGGATTTAACCAGGCTAAAGTAACATACCAATTTGATATCAGCAAAGATAAGGATGAAGCTCGGGTTAAATATATTATTGAAGAAAAGGGCGTCCTTAAGGTGAGGCAGGTAAAAATTACGGGGAATAAAAGTATTTCTTCCGGCCGCATAATAAAGCTGTTAAAAACGAAAAAAGCCTGGCTTTTTAATCCAGGGCTTTTTAAGGAAGATGCTTTCAATGATGATGTTAAGAGGGTAACTGATTTTTACAGGCAAGAAGGTTTTAGTGATGTAAAAGTTGAGCCGGATTTAGTTTTTGGCGAAAAAGGGATTAATGTCAAAATAAATATTCAGGAAGGAAAGCGTTACTATATCGGTACGGTTAAAATTGAAGGCAACAAGGATGTTTCGCTTGCTGATATAACAAAGGTAATGATGCTTAAAACTAAAAGCGTGTATAGCGATCAGGCTGTTTACGAAGAGTCTTCACGAATAAGATCTGTTTACGTTGACAAGGGGTATATATTTGTACAGATTGAACCTCTGACTGTGCTTAATCCGGAAACCCAAAGTATCGACGTTACTTACAAGATAGTTGAAAATCAAGTTGCGTATATTGAACGCATAGATATTAAGGGAAATGTTAAAACAAAAGATAAAGTTATAAGAAGAGAGTTGCGTGTTTATCCGCAGGAAAAATTTGACGGAGCAAAGGTAAGAAAAAGTAAAGAGAAGCTTGAGAACCTGGGATATTTTGAAGAAGTAAGATTCGATACAGAGCCTGGCACAAAACCTGACCAGGTTGATCTTACTGTCGATGTTAAGGAAGCTAAGACCGGACATTTAAGCTTTGGCGGAGGATATAGTTCTATAGATCAATTTGTGGGATTTGTAGAGATAAGCCAGAAAAATTTCGATTATAGAAATTTTTCAACTTTTTCGGGTGCCGGACAGGATTTAAGCCTATACGCAAGTCTTGGGACATTAACGAGTTATTACGAATTAAGTTTTACGAATCCATGGATATTTGATAAACCATATTCTTTTGGCTTTGACGGCTACAAGAAAGGCCATAAGCAGGATGAAGATGTGGGTTACGGTTATAGCGAAGATATTGTTGGTGGGGACTTGCGCTTGGGGCATGAGTTTAACGATGTTCTTAAGGGGCAGATCGCGTATCGTCTTGATAACGTAAAGATTACGGATGTTGTTGATAATGCTACGGCCGATCTTAAAGATGAAGTAGGTACTAATACCTTAAGCAGCGGAGAGGCTGCTCTTTTTTATGATACGCGTGATAATGTATTCTCGCCATTAAAAGGTGTGTACTTTACTAATAATTTTCAACTTACCGGCGGCCCATTTGGCGGGACTAAAAATTTTGTAAAATATTCTACGCGATTCAGCTATTATTACCCGCTTATTAATAAATCAGTTATAGAGCTTCGCTTAAGAGGTGGCTGGGCGGATCCGTTTTCTGATACCAATAAAGTGCCTATTTATGAAAGGTTCTTTGCCGGTGGCGCCAATTCCATAAGGGGTTACGAAGAAAGAAAAGTCGGCCCCGAAGATCCAGCTACTAATGATCCTCTTGGCGGTGAATCTATGTTTATTGCTAATATTGAATATACGTATCCATTGATGGATTTTTTAAAAGTAGCGACGTTTTTTGATAGTGGCGAGGTTTGGGAAAAGAATGGTGATTTTTTCAGTACTGACTTAAAAAAGAGTATCGGTCTGGGCATCAGGGTAAAAACACCGATAGGCCCTGTAAGTGTTGACTATGGCTGGCCGCTTGATTTGCTGCCCGGACAAGACAGCAAAGAAGGTCGTTTTCATTTTAACGTAAGCCGCGGATTTTAATGAGCGTATTATTTTTTCAAGCCTCAAGTGGCGTAGGAAAAATAATAGCGCGAATTATCCCCGAGAGTAGCGATGGGGGGGGGTAATGAATATCCAGCCAACCCTAAAGACAATCGTAAATCTGCTCATATGCATGGGTATCTTGAGCGTAAAAAGTTAAATACGAACTACTAACGTTTATTAAAAAGGAGGAAACAATGAAAAAGACAATAGTTTCGCTGGTTGCATTTTTGGTTATTTGTTCTTTTTGCTCGGTTTCTTACGCAAAAGAACTAAAGATCGGGTATCTTAATTTTTTAGAGGTTTTTAATGAATATAAAAAGACGAAAGATTATGATGAAGCTTTAAACAAAAAGACTGAAGAGAAAGAGAAGCAGCTTAAGGATAAAGGCGCAGAGCTTGAAAAAATGCAGAGCAAATTAAGTGTTTTAAAAGATAAAGAAAAAGACAAAGAACAGAAGAAAATGGATCAAGCCGAAAAAGAGTTTCAGCAATTACGCCGGCAATCGTTGCTTGATCTTAAGAAAGAAAGAGACGAAAAGATGAAAGAAATAGTTGAAGATATCGAAAAAACGATAAAGGATTACGCTGAAAAAAATAACTTTGATCTTATTCTTCACGGAAGCGCTGTGCTTTATGGTGCTAAGAGTATCGATATCACCGCTGACGTTCTTAAGATTGTAAACGTACATGGGAAGAAATAATTCCCAGGTTTATTCCTTGAAGCTATTGGTTTCGAGGGTTAGAATTTAAAGTTGTCTTAAACGGGCGCTTTAATAATTATATTTGATGAATTATTATAGCGTTGAGAGTGTATAAATACTGCATAATAAATAGCTTGTTATTTGGTTTCGGGCTATTTAGCCTAATGTTTTACCGAAAGCATGGTCTGTGAATCCTAGCCTAAAATCGGTGGTTTTCGGGTTAATCTTTAGTCGATATTATTTAAGGTGTAGATATGTTGAAGCTGAAACTTTCGGAAATTGCAAAGCTTGTAGGGGGAGAGTTAAGCGGAGATCCTGAAATCGTCATAACCGGCATTTCAGGAATAAAAGAAGCAAAAGAAGGCGAAATAACTTTTTTAGCTAATCCGAAATACGATTCTTTGCTGCAGGCTACTCATGCTTCGGCAGTTATTACCTCAAAAGAAACAGAAAACTCGATTAGACCCACCATTAAGACCGATAATCCTTCAGTCGCCTTTGCAAAAATCGTAAACGTATTTGCGCCAAACGCTATTTGTCATCCAAAAGGAATCCATCCAAGCGCAGTAATATCTTCAAAAGTAAAACTGGGGAAAGGTGTTGCTGTGGGTGCGCATGTTATTATCGAAGACAACAGCGAAATTGGTGATGGCACGATAATTTATGGTAATTGCTACATAGGCAACGATACGAAGATAGGGGAAAAAGCAATTATTTACCCAAATGTTTCGATAAGAGAAAGAATCAGCATTGGCAACAATGTAATTATCCATTGTGGAGCTGTTATAGGCAGTGACGGTTTTGGCTTTGCTAAAGTTAAAGGCGTACAGGAGAAAATTCCTCAAATCGGAACAGTGATAATCGAGGATGATGTTGAAATCGGCGCAAATGTTACTATTGACAGGGCGCGGTTTGATAAAACATTCATCGGTAAAGGTACTAAAATTGATAATCTTGTGCAGATTGCGCATAATGTTATGATAGGTGAAAATTGTCTTATAATTGCGCAGGCTGGCATTTCAGGGAGTACGGTTTTGGGAAGAGAGGTTATTATTGCTGGCCAGGCCGGGCTTGTGGGGCATATAACTGTTGGCGATAATGCCATTGCCGCGGCACAAGCGGGTGTTACTAAGTCAATACCACCAAAGACTATGGTTTCAGGATATCCTGCCAGGCCGCACGATGTCGCTAAGCGTGTAAATGCCTGTGTCCAGGGGTTACCTAAATTGTACAGCAAGATAAAGGAATTAGAGCAAAAAATTGAAGAGCTTGAAGCAAAATTTGAGAATAAAAATGGATAAACAAAAAACAATAAAAGCAAAAGTGTTATTTGAGGGCGTTGGGTTACATAGCGGCCAGAGAACAAAGATTGAAATCCTCCCGGCCCAGGCAAATACCGGGATAATTTTTATACGCCAGGATGCCGGAGGTCAGTTGATAAAAGGTGATTTTTGTTCTTTGGTTGCTCCGGAAAAATTTCCCCGCCGCACCTCGATAGGCGTAAAGGATATTTATATTCACACCGTAGAACATCTAATGGCGGCTTTCCATTTGCTAAAAATTGATAATGCTCAGATTAATGTTTGGGGAGAGGAAATCCCTGGCATGGATGGAAGCGCAAAAGAGTTTGTTGATAAAATTAAAAATGCTGGAATTGCAGAGCTTGACGCGATTGTAAATTGTATTGTTATAAAGGAGCCGCTTTGGGTTGAAGAGGGGTCTTCGACTATAGTTGCGTTACCATATCCGTCTTTAAGAATTTCTTACGCGCTAAAATATGATAACCCTCTTATCGGCTCAGGTTATGTTGATTTAATCATAGACGGTAATGCGACAGAAAATGTTTTTCAGGCGCGCACGTTTTGTCTTGATGATGAAGTAAAACATCTTCAAGATAGCGGGTTGGGTAAAGGTGCGAATTACGACAATACTCTGGTGGTTTCTAAGGACGGTGTATTGAAAAATAAATTACGGTTTCCTGATGAATTTACCCGGCACAAAATTTTAGACTTAATCGGTGATTTGTATCTGGCCGGTCCGATTAGAGGCTATATTATTGCGATTAAAAGCGGGCATTCTCTTAATATGAAACTTCTTGAGAAGCTGCGCAGGTACAAAGAAAAAAATATCGGTGCGGGAGTTGGATCTCAGACTTCATTTGTTCCCAGAGGTAATCATTTAAGTAGTGAAGATATAATGAAACTCCTTCCTCATCGTTATCCGTTTTTGCTTGTTGACAGAATTGTTGAGATGGAAAAATTTAAACGTGCGGTAGGTATAAAGAATGTTACGATGAATGAGCATTTTTTTCAGGGACATTTCCCACAACGACCGGTTATGCCCGGAGTTTTGATAATTGAGGCGATGGCGCAAGTCGGTGGGGTTCTTATGCTTGCAAGTGAAGAAAACAAAGGAAAACTTGCATATTTTATGGCGGCTAATCACGCAAAATTTCGCAAACCAGTTGTTCCCGGGGATCAACTGGTTATGGAAGTGGTTGCCGGGAAAATACGTACTAAAACAGGTACAGTCTATGCAAAAGCTTTTGTTGATGATAAGCTTGTGGCTGAGGCTGAACTTATGTTTGCGCTTGTGGACTAGTAATCATGAAAAATAAAATTGATTCAAGAGCGATTGTAAGCAAAAAAGCAGAGATCGATAAAAATGTAACCATTGGCCCCTATGCCGTAATAGGGCCTTCTGTTAAATTGGGCTCTGGGAGCGTGATTGACGCGTTTGCGCAGGTAATCGGTAATACTACGATAGGTAAAAATTGCCATATTTTTTCTTACGCGGTGCTAGGGAATGCTCCACAGGATTTAAAATATAAAGGAGAGCAAAGTTTTCTTGTCGTTGGCAATAATAATATTATCCGTGAATTTGTAACTATGAATGTTGGAACAGAAGAAGGCTCTAGAACTATAGTTGGGAATAATAATCTTATTATGGCTTACTCACATATAGCCCATGATTGTGCTGTGGGCAGCGATAATGTTTTGGCAAATTGCGCGACATTAGCCGGTCACGTTACCATAGAAGACAGGGTAACCGTGGGTGGAATAGTCGCGATACATCAGTTTTGTCGTTTGGGAACTCTTTCTATGATCGGGGGCTGTTCAAAAGTTGTTCAGGATGTACCTCCTTATTCTGTAAGCGATGGGCATCCGACTGTTGTCAGGGGTTTGAACCTTATAGGATTAAGACGGGCAAAGTTTCCTCAAACTACAATAAGCTTGCTAAAGAAAGTGTTCAAAATTATTTTTTTTGATAACCATCCTTTGGCAAAAGCAAAAGAGCTGATAGTTAAAGATTTTCCCGGAATACAAGAAGTCGATTATCTGCTTAAGTTTATTTCATCGTCAGAGCGCGGCATCTGTAGATAACGTTTGTATAGAAGCGGATATCCGCGGATCAAAACGCGGATAAATGCAAGCGAGTTGCTGTGCGTAAATCCGCGTAAGTATCCGCGGTAATCCGCTTCTACAAAATAGAGATTTACAAATATTAGCGTATATGAAAATAGGAATTATAGCCGGAAATCGATCCCTTCCTGTAATACTTTCCAAAGCCATAAAAGAAAAATATCAAAAGTCAGAAGTGGTGGCTATCTGCTTTCGTAACGAAACTTCCCCTCACATAAAACGTTACGCCGATACTACCTACTGGCTACGTATCGGAGATTTGGCTGGAATGAAACATATAATCCGGAAAGAAAAATTAAAAGAATGTATTATGTCCGGACAGATTAGTCCGGTTCGTATTTTTGACAGGCGAAATTGGGATAAAGAATTGATAGATCTTGTAGCAAGAACCAAAGACATGCGCCCGCATAGTATATTTTCCGCTATCATCGCTTATCTTGAAAGTTTTGGTTTGCATTTTCTTGACTCAACTTTTTATCTAAAAGAAAGTTTATCTTGCACAGGAGTTATGAATGGTCTTTCTCTTTCAGAGATAGTTGAGGAGGATGTTGAATTTGGGACAAAAATGGCTTCTCGTTTCGTGGATCTGGATATCGGCCAAACAATACTTGTTAAGAATAAGAGCGTTGTTGCGCTTGAGGCCCTAGAGGGAACGGATAACACTATTAAGCGCGGCTACGGACTTGCCGGTAAAGGCTGTGTTGTTCTAAAATTTAGCAAATTAAATCAGGATTTAAGGTTCGATGTTCCTGTGGTGGGGATTTCGACTTTAAAGTTGCTCAGGAAAATACGCGCTTGTGCATTAGTTTTAGAAACAGGCAAAACGCTTATTTTGGAAAAGGAAGAATTTTTAAAAATGGCCAATAGATATTCCATACTTGTTATTGGCGTAAATAAATTATAGTAAATGATTTTTTTTGTATTTATTTTTGCCTTTTTCTTCGCCCTGTCCCCTGATGCTATCTGCGAAACCGCCAATCGAAATCAGGAAATTTTAGATTCAGCTTCTATCTACAAAGAAGCCATGGATTACGATAAGGCGATACGCATACTCGAATCCAACCCTCAAAGCTTAACCGATACTGATTCCGCTAACCTAGCAGCCCGGCTTTACTACCTGACTGCGCAAAACACTAAAGCGATAGACGTATTAAACGGCATAAAGGACAAAAATTACCTAACTTACCTTTATCTTGGGCTTGTTTTTGAAGATTTAGGCAATAACCAGCTGGCAGTGAGGAAGTATCTTGAATCGATAAAGCTGAAGGAGAACACCACTGCCTTGTACCGGCTGGGAAAAATTTATTACAAGCGTAAACTTTATAGAAAAGCGTCTCATTTCTTTTCGCGGGTAATTGAGTTAGATTCGAGTATCCGGCTTGCAAATTTCTATCTTGCCCAGTGCCTGCTTAATACCGGAGATTATAAAGATGCTTATACTTATTCAGCCAGAAGTATTAATTTTTACCCGGAAAATTTAGACACAAAAAAGCAACTTATGGAGATTAAAGATAAAATCGGTAAAGCTTTTTTTGTGGAAACAAAAAAAGCAATAGAAAAAACCCGTGATTTAGTGAAACTGATGTTTTATAAACGCGAGAAGAATATTCCTTTTATAAGGGTCGGGCTTGCCACGGGTTTAACCGAATTTACATACCGTTGTGGAGGCAATTTTATTATAAGCGATTCAAAACAGGTTTTTAAAGGAGAAAAAGGTAAATTTTACAGTGTCATTTTAAAAGATAAGCGATTGTATCTTAAGGATTCCAAAAGCGGCGTGATCTATAAAAAGTATAATAGCCCGGTTACGATAAAGAGCGACGGACACCCTTTTTATGTTCTTGATATTACATATGGTAAGGGTAATTTTTGGCATAAAAAAATCGACAGGATCTATCGGGGTGACCTAAAAGCGATTATAGATCAAGGTATAATATTAATAAATATTTTAGGTGTTGAAGAGTATCTTTATGGGGTATTACCCGCAGAAATTTCTCCAAAGGCCGACAGGGAGGCGCTTAAGGCTCAAGCTGTTGCCGCGCGTTCTATAGCAATCAAAAGTATATTAATCCCGCGTCACAAGGCGAAGAATTTCGATGTTTGTGCTGATGTGCATTGTCAGGTTTATCAGGGTGCTTCAGTTGAAAGAGATTCAACTAATAGGGCGGTTAATGATACAAAAGGCAAAATTATTACTTACGCCAAAACGCCTATCGAGGCGAGTTATCACTCAAACTGTGGAGGGTGCCTCAGGCCCGATGTTTTTGGAAAAAGAGATTATTACGCCCACGGGTTTGATTCGGAGAAAAGTTTTACCGGGCTGTCGCGTTATGACGAAGAGCTTTGGTGTGTTACATTTGCTGACAATTTTTGTTCACATTCTTCGAAAAGCAGCTACCGCTGGCAAAGGGTTTACGATGCAGAAGATTTTGCTTTTGTTTTCGGATATGATTTAAAGGATTTAAAAAAAATAATCTCTAAAGAAAAAAGTTCGTGCATTTCTTACAAGGCGTTAGAAGTAGTAACTTCCAAGGAAAAAATCAATATAACGGGCGATCTAAATATACGCAATTATTTTGATAAGCTTCGCAGCAGTGCGTTTAAGGTAGATATCAAATTTTCTGCTGACAAAACTCCAAAGATGTTGTTTTTTTGGGGTGCTGGTTTTGGCCATGGGGTGGGGATGTGCCAGGAGGGAGCGGAGTATATGGCTGATAAGGGCTATACTTATCAGGAGATTTTAAGGCACTATTATCCTCATACTGAGGTAGTTAATCGTTATTAGCGGTAATACCTAAAAGTGAAGTTTCTACGTCCATGGTTGATTTTTTATCTAAAATTGACCAAATATCTTTATTCTCCATACAAAAATATAGTGGAGTTTTTGAATCATGTTCGCGTATACTTTTAACCATATAGGAATATATTTCTTTTCTCAAATATTCAGGATAGCGCAGCTTTTTATCCTCACCTAATAGTAATTCACCGTAAAAAATATTGCTTTGAGGGAAACGAAGTTCATTTATGTTTTTGAGGCTTCGGTGTGAGCGCAGCGTCCCCAGGCTTATCCAGGCAAAAGGGGCTTTTGTTTTTTTGTAAAGTTCATCAATCACATCCTTGTATAATTCTTTCCACGCCTCGCTGTAAATTATTGGATCAAAGTGAAATGCCACGCTATAGCCTTTTTCTTGAACTGCTCGTGCAGCATCCAATCGCGCGTTAAGATTTGCAGTTAATAGTTCTTCGTTTTCGACGATAGATGGGGGATTAAGTGACCAGGAAATTATAATATTTTTCGATGATTTAATTTTAAGGAGATTGGCAATATTATTGCTTTTTGTTTTTAGTTCGAATGAAATATTTTTATCTCTAAGATAGGGGATAAGTCGGGTTGAATATTCGGTTATGTCGTCAAGAGCGAGCGAATCGCAAAATTCTCCCGTGCCTATCCTGATGGGTTTTTTAAGGTTTTTATACATGCTGTCAAATTGTGTGAAAAAATCAGTAATATTAGCAGGCAGGACTATCCCGGGGAAATTCGCGTAGCATTGCAAAAAACAATAGGAGCAATCAAACGGACAACCAAAACCTAAATTTAATATCCAATAGCCGCAGGAAATGTGTTGTTTTGTACAAGGGCAGGCTTTTAGAAAATCCCATTTTTCTTTTATGATAAATACTATGGGTTTTTTTAAATCGGAGATATTAAATTTATTAGTTTTTAAATATTCATTGTAAAGGTCGACTTCCCGGATAGGAACATCCGGAAAAGATCTCCGGAAATTTTCAACAATATAACTTGAATTTACTTCTTTCTCAACGAAAATTTCAAGAGGTTTGAATTTTCTATTCCCTTTAAAGCTATCTTTTAACGGTTCTTTTAACCGGTTTAAGAATATGTTTTTTGTATCTATTTCTTGTTTAGCGCATGTCAACGGAAAACGACGGTGTATCAAAGCATTTTTTAATGCGAAAAATTTATTCCTTCCCCCGTGTTTTTGAAGATTTGAGCTTGTCTTGATATCTTCGATGATGGTGCCTGCGGTGATGTTTTCCCTGCGTATTATTTCAAAAAAAAGCCTTTCTATATCATGCCATTGATTTTTATTTAGACGAAAGTTGAATATGGTTTCCAGCTTATTCTTTAAATTATCAAGCATGATTGTTCTCCTTCGCCGTCAGCATTAATCTCAGGTGCGGTTTCAAAGGAATGAACCTTGCTAATTTTTTTAAAGAAACCATGCTATTGACGGTGAGGTTCATTGTCCAGCTCCTGGATTAATTTTTTGCATAAATTAACTTCTTCGAGTCTACCTCTTTTTTGAGCGCCTTTAATATAAATTTCGCTTTTTTTCTTAAGTTCAGATAAGGCCATATCATATTCTTTCTTGCTTAAAATGCCGCTTTTAATTACTTTTTTTAATGCATAAATACGGAATGTATCCATTGCCGGATACTTTCTTGATAGCTGATCACTGCGGCCGCCTTCTTTTATCGTAAGGTATTCGGGTATTAGATATACCGGAAATTTTGGGGTAGCTCTTAGCCAGAAATCATAGTCTTCACAAGCTGGAAAATCTTTATCAAAGAGGCCGATTTTCTTAAAAATCGTCTTATTGATTGCTGTTGTTGATAGGCCTATCGAGCACAGTTTCACGGAATTTTCAAAAACCCACCCGAATGGTTTCTTGTGGTGTTCTTTTTGTGGAAGATACTCGCCGTTTCTATACCATATTTCTTCCGTATGGAATATTTTGTAATCAGGGTATTTTTTTGTGTATTGATGGGTTATTTTCAGCTTATCCTGGCGAAAGCGGTCGTCGGAATCTAAAAAACAAATAAATTCACCGTCGGCCGCGGTTATACCGGTATTACGCGCTTGGCTTACGCCTTGATGTGTTTGATGGAGGTATTTAATTTTATTTTCTGCGTCCTTTGTATTTCGTTCATCGTCCATTATTTCTTTAGTACCGTCATCTGAGCCATCATCGACAATAATTAATTCATAATTATGGAAAGTTTGCGACAATACAGAATCTATTGCTATCCTTAGAAAATCTTTGCGATTGTAGGTCGGAATGATTACGCTAAAAAACGGTTTTTTCATTGTAGTCCATACCTTTGTTGTAGAATTCATTAAAATCTGGCAGAATACAAAAAAACTTTGCCGGATTGTTTTTTTCGATTTCAGCAATTTCATTAGTTAGTTTTTTAGTAAAGTCTGCATAGGTTTCTTTATTTCTGTAAACTTCGCAGAACATATCTTTTGTTTCTTTACCGAATTTTTCTTCTACCAGCGCGCTAATCTTTTTAAAATTACCCATTTTTTTATGATATAGCTCAATGTCAATTTCCCTGGTGCCGCTCGGTATGAGTTTTATGATTTTTTTAAGTATCGAAACATAGGGCATAAACGGTCCGATATGAATGCGTAGCTGAATCTTGTTTTTTAAAATTTCCTCAATTGTTTCCAGCCTCATCTTTAAAAGTGAAGAGTTATTTTCAAAGAGTTTTATTATATCGTCTGAGGCGAAGTTAAGCGTGAAGTAGATTTTATTTTCGCGATTTTTGGCGATAATCGAAAGGTCTTTTTTTATTAGATGAGATTTTGTGAGTATCGTATAGGGGATGTTTTCCGCGTTAAGGATCTCTAACATTTGTCTGGTGAGCCCATATTTTGCTTCCTGATATTGAAAACACTCTGTGGTTGAGCCAAGGAGGACTCTTTTTGGCCGGGTGTATTGTAGTTGCTGGCGCAAAACATCCGCAATGTTTATTTTTACGCATAGGGAGTTAAAAAAATCCATATTCTTTATATTTTTATTTTCCTGGGAATAACAATAGAGGCATCCAAATTCACAACCGCGATATGGATTTATTACGTAATCCGCAAGCTGTATTTGTGTAGGCGATAACGCTTTTTGGGTCTGTATTATTTTAATTTCCATATTATCATTGGCGAAAAATATCCATGAACGATTTACACAGAATATGTAGGGGATGGGCTTGCCCCATCCCGTATTATTACGGGCGGGGACAAGCCCCGCCCCTACATAATACATTTATCCGTGCACAATTTGTGTACATCCGTGTTCAATAAACGAGATTATTGATGAAACTTTTCGTGTATTTTATTTTTTCATTTTCTATAACTTTTAAGAATGCCGCGATTCTTTCTTTCGCTATTTTAGAAGGGAATATACTTTGCGGAAAATTATCTAGATAGTCCACAAAAGGATTTGCTTGGGCAATTTTAGGGATGATTCTCTTATTTTTTATAATAAAGTCAAGGGTTTCTCTAAAATCGGCCTCGGTTTCTCCCGGGTAACCAAAAATCAGGCTTATTTCAAATTGTAAGTCAGCGCTTTTGAGAGTAGAAAGAAAATCAGCAGCAGCCTGCGCGCTAAAACCTTTATTCATGTTTTTTAAGGTCTTATCTGATGCGCTTTCGAGGCCAATAAAAAGATTATAGCAGCCGCTTTTTTGCATAATGCGGCTTAAGTTGGTATCAAAATTTTTGTCTACTCTTATTTGTGCTTCCCATTTTATATTCATATTTTTCTTTATTAGCGATGAACAGAAATCATTAAGCCAGGCGTTGTCGTAATTTATCAATGAATCAGAGAAGATAAAGCTATTCGTATTGTGTTCTTTTTTTAGTTTGTTGATCAGTTCTATCATGTAGCCTGCGGAGTGGTGGCGCAATCCCTTGAATAGTTCTTTTTCCGCGCAGAAGTTGCAATTAAATTTACACCCTCGTGAAGAGAGAATAGGAATTGAGTTTGAATAATTTAGCATATCAAGGCAGCTAAAATCTAAAAAATCCAAGTCATCCAGATTAGTTATCTCTTCGTGATGGTATGTTTTATTTTGTTCTCCGGAAAGAATTTTTAACAGGGGCATTTCACCCTCGCCGATTACCCAGAAATCAGTGTCGTTGAGGCATTTTTTCCATTTCATAAATAAAACCTGCGGCCCGCCGAAAATTATTTTTTTTGACGGAAATTTTTTCCTGATTTCATTTGCCAGAGAAAAAGAGAAGTCAGTATTTCGTTTAAGCAGCGAAAATCCTATATATTCATAATCTACAATGTCTTTGTAGAATGAATCAAGAAATGGCAATAAAGTTATCTTAGTCTGAGGAAAAAGGTTTTTTTCAAAATTGTCGTCTAAGGCTAACCATGTTTTTGAATTCGCCGCGTATGTTTTAAAAAGCTCATTGTTTAGATCCCTGGTTTTAACTTTTATGCTTTTACTTTTAAGGTAATTTTCAAGATAAACAAGAGAGAGCGGAGCGGTTTTGGTCCAGGATGGTGGACATTGAATGATATAGACACTTTTCTTCATTGTAATATAATTATAACACACACGGAGGAAAAGTAGAGAGTAGAGGGTAGAAAGTAGAGAGATAGAAATAGCCAGAGATTTTAAAAATTTAAAATCTTTAGCTAGAATGATAATGTTAATTCTTCCTCTCTACCCTCTACTTTCTACTCTCTACTTCTAAATTATCATATGAATTCGCTATATATCCACATCCCATTTTGCGCTAAAAAATGCCTTTATTGCGATTTTTATAGTATCGGCCATGACGAGAAACTTGCTTCAAAATTCATTGATATTTTATCTGCTCAAGCCATGACTCTAAAAATACAGTTTGATACCATTTATATTGGCGGCGGTACACCTTCCGTTCTTGAGTCGCGATTGCTTGAGAAGTTGCTAAAAAGCCTAAAAGCCGCCGCTTGCAATGTTAAGGAGTTTACCATTGAGGCGAACCCGGAAAGCATTACCGCTAAAAAATTGAAATTATTTTTAAACTACGGAATTAACCGTATCAGCATAGGCGTCCAGTCGTTTGATGATAAAAAATTAGCTAAATTAGGCAGGATTCATTCCGGGCAAAAAGCTATTGAAGCTGTAAACTTGGCTAAGCATAGCGGGTTTAAAAATATCAGTATCGATTTGATCTTTGGAGTTTGGCAGGAAACCTTAGGTGCGTGGAAAGAGGAGCTCAAAGCAGCGATGGAATTGCCCTTAAAACATATTTCCTGCTATTCGCTTAGCTATGAAAAACATGCCAAGCTTTCTGCTCTGCTTAAGGAAAAAAGTATAATTCCTCAAAGCGATGAGGTAACGGTTAAAATGTATGAGCACGCTATTGATTATCTTGGAAAAAATAAATTCTTTCACTATGAAATTTCAAATTTTTCAAAAGCCGGTTTCCAGTGTAAGCATAATCTGAATTATTGGCAAAATAATTCTTATGTGGGATTGGGTCCTTCGGCTGTGTCGTACAGGGAAGGTAAAAGAGCGAAAAATATCTCGGACGGTAAAAAATATATTGAACTGGCGGGTAAGGGTAAGTCTACTGTAGTTTTTAATGAAAAACTTTCGCTCGAAATGCAGGCAAAAGAAACCGCTGCTATAAAAATTCGTACTACGGAAGGCATTGATTTTGACTGGTTTAAAAAAAGAACCGGATTTGATTTTTTGAAATTAGAGAGCGATGACATTGACTTTCTGATCAAACAAAGGCTTTTGAAATATAAAAAATCAAGATCAAAGGAATCGGGGATCGCGCTGACAAGAAAAGGTTTTTTATTCTGCGATTCTGTTTCCGCGCAATTGTTGTAAATCGTTTTTATTAGTGTATAATTAAATGAAGCAGCAACTTTTCAAGTCGAAGACGTAGAAAAGTTGCGTAGCTGAATTTAACCCCCACACCAATTGCAAAACCAAATGCGTTGGCCCAACAATTGGTGTGGGGGTTAATTCGCACTATCATTTTTCCTGACGCCTAGAGGCTTGGAAAAATGATGTGCTCATTAAAAAGGAGGCAAGTATGGACATTATCCGTTTAAGGAATTTAGTTGCAGAATATAAAGATATTCAGAAAAAATTGGGCGATGTCAGGGCCAAATACGAAAAAATAAAAATTACCTATGAAATAAGGGTAGATCTTGAAAGGGAATTAGCCGATGAGATTGCGATGGCAAAATATGCCAAGAATGAAGCGCTTATGAAATACTGGCAGGAAATAACAACCGAATATTTTAGTAACGATAAAGAGCTGGCAAATAAAGTTGACCTTGAAAAGGTGGAAAAAGAGATTATCTTAAAAAACGAAAAACTCATTTCTTATTATGAAAAAAAATTAAAAACAATAAAAAAACAGCTTGGCGCAAGGGTTTCCCAGCTTATTGATAATTACGAGGAAAGAAACGTTTTAATGGGTGAGGAGTCATCGACTAAAAAATCTTCCACGATTATTTCCGAAGAAGATGAAACTGAGTTGGATAGACGGGAAAAAGAACGTAAGAATAGTGCTACTTTTGATAAAATGTGATTTTATCGTCTATATAAAATTTTTTTGTAGACCTGCCGCTATATCTCTTATTAATTCAAAATCAATATGTTTTCAATCTCAACTACCTGGAATTATACTGGAAAGTGTGACTTAAGGCGTATGCTGACAGAGATTAAAGCGTGCGGTTTGAGCTCTATTGAAATTGGATATAATTTTACAACAGCGCGGCTTAACGAATTGATTCCGCTGCTTGAGGAATTTAATATACGTGTTACCAGTGTACATAATTTCTGCCCGTTGCCAGAAGAAAATGCTTTTGGCAGGTTCTTTACCAATTACTATTTTCTTTCCGCTTTAGATGATGATGAACGCGGTAAAGCTGTTTTTTATACCAGACAAACAATTGATACGGCAAAAATGGTGGGGGCTAGAACTGTAGTGATTCATGCCGGAGCTGTTGAATTTGATGGTGATTATACAAAAGAGCTCATGGTGTTGTTTAATAGCGGTGCGATAGAATCAGAAAAAGCAGCTAATATTAGAGAAATTTTGCATCGAGAGCGTACGTTTAAAAAAGTCCCCTATATTGAGGCAACCATGAAAAGCTTAGATGAGATAACCGAATATGCAGCTGCCATGGATATGGAAATTGGGCTTGAAAACCGCTACTACGCCAATGAAATACCCAATAATGATGAGGCGCTTACTTTTCTGAAGGAATTTTCGGATAGAGGGCTTGGGTATTGGCATGATGTGGGGCATTCATGCGCCCAGGAACATCTTATGATGATAGAGAAAGATAGTCTTCTTAATAAATTGGGCGGCTACCTTATCGGCCTTCATCTGCATGATATTCGTGGCCTTAAAGATCACTTGTCGCCCTTGGCCGGAGAATTTGATTTTTCACGTATATCATCCTATCTTGAGGACAAAAAAATGCTTAAAATAATCGAAGCGCATCAGCCGTCTAAACCAGCAGAAATACAAGCTGCGATTAAGTATTTTAATGCTAAGAATTGGCTTTAAAAAAGTAGATTTTTTCTGTTTGCGTGATATAATTGACCCTTCTGAAAGTATTTTTACATCGGTTGTTGACCTTGAGATGGACTAGGAGGGTAAACTGTTATGCATCTAAATAAGAATAGATTGCGCAGCATAATTTCACGTTTTAAAAACAAAAACATTCTGGTTGTCGGAGATCTGGTTCTTGACCATTATATTTTCGGAAAAGTAAATAGAATTTCCCCTGAAGCGCCGGTGCCGATTGTCTGGGCAAACCGGGAAAATTTTGTTTGCGGCGGAGCGGCAAACGTTGGGCTTAATCTTGTCGCGCTTGGCGCGAAAGTGAGCCTTTGCGGAGTCCTTGGTAAGGATCACTTTGGAAAGCTTTTGTTCTCTCTTATCGAAAAAGATGCGATATCAAGCAGTCTTATTGTACGGGATAAAAACAGGCCAACAACATTAAAAACACGTATTATTGCCCAACATCAACAGATTGTGCGCTTGGACTGGGAGTCGGTTGAATTTCTTTCGCAAAAAACTAGTCGCATGGTTGTAGATAAAATTTCAAAAAATATCGATAAATTTGATGCTGTTATTATCGAAGATTACGGTAAGGGTGTGATAAATCCCAATCTTGTAGGTGATGTTGTTGATTTGTGTACACGCAAAGGAAAAATAATAACTGTTGATCCGAAGGAAGAGCACCTCGATTATTACACGAATGTAACTTCCCTTACTCCAAATTTAAAAGAAGCGCAGGCAGCTGCGAATATGAAAATCCACGGTAAAGATGAAATACCGCTTCTTGGCAAGGCGATAATGTCTAGGTTAAACCTTAAGTCGCTCCTTTTAACTCTTGGCGAGGACGGAATGATGCTTTTTGCCGATGGAAAATACTATCATATACCCACGATGGCATTGGAAGTATTTGATGTTACTGGCGCGGGAGACACTGTTATATCAGCATTCACTCTTGCTCTTAGCGCAAAAGCATGTTTTTATGATGCCGCGCTGATTTCTAATTTTGCGGCAGGAATTGTTGTGGAAAAATTAGGCGCTGCGACTACTACGCAAAAAGAACTTTTACGGAGAATTAATGTCCAATAATATAGAAGTAATAGGTGTTATACCGGCGCGCTATCAATCAACAAGATTACCTTTTAAGCTTACGAAGGAAATATTGGGTAAGCCTTTGATTCAATGGGTATGGGAAGCCGCAAACGGCGCGCGTTTGCTTGACAGATTACTTATTGCCTGTGACGATACAAAAATTAAAGAAATTGCGGAGCGTTTTGGCGCGCAGGTCGTGATGACCGCGCCACAGCACCAATCGGGAACGGATCGGATAGGGGAAGCGGTAAGGGATATAGACGCAAAAATAGTTATAAATATTCAGGCTGACGAGCCCCTCATACATCCTTCGACGATAGACGGGCTTGCTCAGGCATTGCTCTCTGATCCGAAAGTACAAATCGCTACGGTTAGAAAAAAAATCGAAAATAATGAAGAAATAAATAATCCTAATGTAGTAAAAGTCGTTTGCGATAAAGATGATTTTGCGATTTATTTTTCACGCCACCCCATACCGTATTATCGGGACAATGTTCCCGGCGTATATTACAAGCATCTTGGTATTTATGCTTACACTAAAGATTTTCTTTATACTTTTAAAAACCTTCCGCATTCTTACCTTGAGCACGCGGAAAAACTTGAACAATTGAGGCCGCTTGAAGCCGGATATAGAATAAAGGTGATTGAGACGAAATTTGAATCTGTCGGAGTCGACACAGAAGAAGATTTTATAAGAGTAGAAGGTATTCTGAAAGAAAAAGCGTTTAAAAAATAAGTGAGATAATATTATGAAAAAAATCGGATTTGATAATGATAAGTATTTAAAAGAACAGACCGCTGAAATTTTACAGCGCGTTAAACGATTCGACAATAAGCTATATCTTGAATTTGGCGGAAAGCTTCTTTTTGATTATCATGCCGCAAGGGTTTTGCCCGGCTATGATCCGAATGTTAAGCTTAGATTACTTCAGCAGCTTAAAGACAAGGCAGAAATAATTCTTTGTATCTACGCGGGCGACATAGAGAGAAGAAAAATAAGGGCGGATTTTGGTATTACCTATGATGTGGACGCTCTTAAGCTTATTGATGATTTACGTGTCTGGAAGATAGATGTACTTGCAGTTGTAATTACCCGTTTCGAGGGCCAGCCTGCCGCAAAAATATTCAAAAATAAACTGGAACGTCGTAATATAAAAGTTTATACCCATCGTTTCACGAAAGGTTACCCGACAGACGTGGATACGATTGTCAGCGATAATGGTTATGGGACCAATGATTATATAGAGACGACAAAACCTCTTGTTGTAGTAACCGGGCCAGGTCCTGGCAGTGGAAAGTTGGCAACTTGTCTATCACAGTTATACCATGATCATAAAAAAGGTAAAAAATCAGGATATGCCAAATTTGAAACCTTTCCGATATGGAATATACCCCTTAAGCATCCTGTGAATGTTGCCTATGAAGCGGCAACTGCCGACATAAAAGATTTTAATCTTATTGACCCGTTTCATTTTGAGGCGTACAAGGAAGCAACGATTAATTATAACAGGGATGTTGAAGTGTTCCCGGTGGTCAAACGAATTTTAAGTAAAATAACCGGTGAAGAATCAATATATAAATCTCCTACTGATATGGGGGTGAATAAAGCCGGATTTGGTATTGTTGATGACTTAATTGTTAAGGCCGCGGCAACGCAGGAAATTATACGCAGGTATTTTCGATATAAATGTGAATATATTATGGGTTTTGCCGATAAAGATTCGGTTAGCAAGATGGAGCTTCTTATGGAGGAGTTTAGCCTGGTGCCTGAAAATAGATCCGTGGTTTTACCGGCAAGAAAAGCCGCAGAGGAGGCACAACAAAAAAATAAAGGTAACGAGAGTATCTATTGCGGAGCCGCCATAGAGCTTCCCGATGGCACAATAGTTACCGGAAAAAATTCAAGCCTAATGCATTCGGCTTCAAGTGCTGTATTAAACGCGGTAAAAAAATTAGCTGAGATACCGGACAAAATACATTTATTAACTCCTAACATACTTGAATCGATTCAAAGTTTAAAAAAGAATATTTTAAGCGAGAAAACAGTGAACCTTGACCTGGAAGAAACATTGATCGCGTTGTCGATAGGCGCCGGGGCAAATCCCGCGGCGCAGCTTGCTATGGAGAAATTAAAAGAACTTAAAAATTGCGAGATTCATCTTACGCATATTCCAACACCGGGAGATGAGGCGGGGCTACGCCGGCTGGGGTTAAACGTTACCGCTGATCCTAATTTTTCAACAAAAGATTTATTTATCGTTTAATATGAATAACTATAAAAACAAATTTATTTTTATTGCCGGGCCATGTGTGATTGAGGATAAAACTAAAACTTACGAAATAGCATCGCGCCTTAAAGATTTACTTTCCCCTTATCCTGTTAACTTTATATTCAAAGCTAGTTTTGATAAGGCAAACAGGACTTCGCTCAAGTCTTTTCGCGGACCCGGATTAAACAAGGGTATAAAAATACTTGAAGAGATCAAGAAAAAGTTAAATTTACCTATTTTAAGCGACGTGCATTGCAGGTATCAGATAAAATATGTTAAGGATGTTTTAGATGTTATTCAAATACCTGCTTTTCTCTGCAGGCAGACGGATTTAATCCTTGAGGTTGCAAAAACAAAAAAGACAGTAAATATAAAAAAGGGACAATTTCTCTCGCCTTATGATATGAAATATATTGTTAAAAAGATAGAATCATGCGGGAACAAAAATATAATTATCAGCGAAAGAGGAAGCTGTTTCGGTTACAATAATCTTGTGGTTGATTTTCGTTCTTTTCCGATCTTAAGGAAGCTTAATTACCCCGTTGTTTTTGATGTAACGCATTCATTGCAGCGTCCTTCTGCGGCAAGCGGGATATCCGGTGGTGACGCTGAGTTTGTCGATTCATTGAGTCTTGCGGCTGTTGCAGGCGGAGTCGATGGTTTATTTATGGAGGTGCATCCGGAACCTAAAAAAGCTCTTTCTGACAAGCATACGTCTTATGATTTGCGTAAATTGGAGAATCTTATTTCGAGGATAATGAAAGTAAGGGGGGCTATTCGTGGATAGATTTAAACCTAAGGAAATAATTGCCTGGGCGAGTGAAGTCTTGTCTATTGAAGCCAGGGGCATTTTGAGCCTTGAAAAAAGCCTGAATGATGAGTTTTTAAATGTAGTAAAAATACTTTCAGTCTGCGAAGGAAAAATCGTAGTTACAGGTATGGGGAAGGCCGGGATAATCGGGCAAAAATTTTCCGCGACACTTTCTTCAACAGGAACTTCAAGTTTTTGGCTGCATGCCGCGGAAGCCGTGCATGGTGATTTAGGTAGAATTGAGGAAAAAGATGTGGTTGTGGTGCTTTCTTATAGCGGCGAAACCGAAGAAATAAAAAATTTAATACCTTTTATCCGCCAGATTGGCGCGAAAATAATAGCGATTACAGGTAATCTGCGGTCCTCATTAAATCGTTATGCTGATGGATTTGCCAGCGTAAAAATAGACAAGGAAGCTTGTCCGCTTGGCCTTGCTCCGACAACTTCAACTACGGCA
Source organism: Candidatus Omnitrophota bacterium (assembly GCA_041652615.1). Taxonomy (GTDB): domain Bacteria; phylum Omnitrophota; class Gorgyraeia; order Duberdicusellales; family 4484-171; genus JAJYOP01. Next base: position 31,023 of record JBAZGZ010000001.1, read on the forward strand.
ATGCTTGCTGTCTGCGATGCGATTTCGGTTGTGCTTCAGAAAATCAAAGGTTTCAAGGAGAAGGATTTTGCTTTTTTTCATCCCAGGGGGTCATTGGGGAGGAAACTTCTTCTTAGAGTGAAGGATATTATGCGTAAAAAAAGATTTAATCCGGTTGTAACAGAAGATATGCTAGTCAAAGATGTACTGGTAAAAATAACCTCTTCTCACGCCGGCGCGGCGTCTGTAACAAATAGAGAAAAAAAACTTGTAGGGATATTTACCGACGGTGATTTGCGTAGGAACTTAGAACGCTACCCCAATCTTTTGCGTAAAAAAGTTAAGGATGTTATGACGAAGAATCCGGTTGTAGTTAAAGACGATGATTTGGCATCCAGTGCGCTAAAAGTTCTTGAAAATAGAAAGATAGACGAGGTTCCGGTTGTTGATAAGAATTACAAACCGGCCGGAATGCTGGATGTTCAGGATTTAATTGCCGCCGGAATTTTGTAATTTTTTTTACACGGATGCAAACGGATGTCGCGGATAAAGACATGCGTTTGAATCCGAAATAATCCGTGACATCCGCGTTTTAACGGGTTGACTTTGATGTGTAATCTGGTATAGTGTGTGTTTTCAAGTTTCCATCAGTTCATAATCCTAAAATATTCTACAATGGTGATTGAAAAATAATGAGATTATTTATAATTATTACAGCGCTTATTTTTTCATTTTTGCCTCAAATGGGATTCACGCAAACAGACGAACAACCCGCAACAGAGGCTCCTTCTGAGCAGAAGATTAAGGATTTTTATCTTTCAAACTTAAAAGAAGATGGTTCTAAAGATTGGGAAGTTAAGGGCACAGAAGCAGTCATTAAAGATAAATTTGTTGATATCAATAATATGAATGCAAAATATTATGCTGAAAATAATCCTGTATACATTAAGTCCGATAAAGCAAAAATAAACAAAGAAAATATGAATGCGGACTTGAAAGATAACGTTGAATTAAAAATCCCGAACAAGGATGGTACTTATATAACTATAACCTGCACCGGACCGCTTGAGATGAGATATAATGACGGCATCGCTATTTTTAATGAAAATGTTAACGCCGATACTCAGGATGGCAAACTTTTTGCTGATAAAGCTACCATCTATTTTGATGCAAAAGATAACACTAAAATGAAAATAGTAGCCGAGGGGCATGTAAAAATAGTAAAAGATGAAAATGTTGCGTTTGCCGACAAAGCAACCTATACGGGGAATACCAAAAAAGTCCTTCTTGAAGGAAGCCCCCGGTTAATTTATTTTTCCAAGAAAAATGAAACTTTTGGAAATTAACAATCTATCAAAGTCGTATGGCACAAAAGCCGTGGTGCGCGGGGTTTCTCTTTCTGTCAAGCGCGGCGAGATCGTTGGTTTGCTTGGGCCCAATGGCGCCGGGAAAACTACAACTTTTTATATGGTTGTAGGGATAATCGCTCCGGATGATGGAAAGATCTCTTTTGATAACCAAAATATAACAAATTTGCCTAT
>JBAZGZ010000002.1:0-25583 GCA_041652615.1 Candidatus Omnitrophota bacterium
CTTGCTCACGTATATATGCTCCCCATTGGGCATATAGCTGATTAGGTGCAAAGTGAATACCGTGTGTCGCCCATGCGCCGATTTTTGGCTGAACAAATAGAATCTTCATTTAAAACCTCCTATTTTTATTATTTAGAAGCGGATGCCCGCGGATATTGACGCGGATTTACGCCCGTTAATTGAATCAGAAAATCTTGAATAAAACCTCTAATTATTTCTCCTAAAATATTAATTCTTATCAAATGAGCAAATTAACTTGCCCTTTTACTATGCGTCTATCCGCGTTTTGATCCGCGGAAATCCGCATCTACTTATTTGGATGTTCTTGTTTAAATGGTATTACGGGTTTAGTCCACGGCGTCTGCTGATTAATGATGGCAATTTCCAACGGACAAACATTGGCCGGAACAGTTAAGGCAAATTTTATTGCGTTTTCAATCGCTTCTGTAGTCATCAGGCGTGATGCATCACCGGTTACTTCATTAAGTTTGCCGGTTAAATCTGTATCCGTAACCCCCGGAAGCAAAGAAGTAACTTTTATACCGTGATCGCGCACCTCCCAGAACAACCCTTTTAGGAAAGCGCGTAAGCCTACCTTTAGAGAGCTATAAACAAGAAAATTCCTCGGCAAAGGATCGCACAAAGTTGAGCCGGAAACCATATTAATGATCGCTCCGGATTTTGCTTTTATCATATCGTTAATAACCAGACGGATAAGCCTGACGTATCCTAAATAATTTGTATGCGCTAGTCTCTCAAAATCTTCAATCGGCTGCTCATTAAAAGGGTACTGGCTGGAGACCCCGGCATTATTTATCAAAATATCGATTCCACCGAATTTTAATTTAGTCTTATTGACAAGATTTTCTAAATCTTCGAGTTTTGTAACATCACAGGCAACTGCCAATACTTCAACTTTATATTTACTTGAAATACCTTGAGCAGTTTCTTCTAGGGGGCCTTCGGTTCTTGCGGCAATCGCAACATTGGCGCCCATACTTGCCACAGTTTCTGCAAGCGCTTTACCTATACCTTTACTTGCGCCGGTAACAATCGCGGTTTTACCTTTTAATTCAGCACTCATTTTTTTATTCCTCCCTTGCATTATATGTTACGTAGGTTACGGGAAGTTACGGATGTTACATTTAAAACATTGCGGTTTTATTGTAACCTTCGTAACCTGCGTAACTTTCGTAACATTCGTAACCTAAAATTAACTACTACTATTTTTATTTATTTACTTCTCTCTCGATAACGTCTTTAAATATTTTTAAATTGTCTTTTGAATGTTTGTTGATAAATCCTTCTACCTGTTCATCGTTGAATTTTGCTTTTTCGTCCATTTCAAAATGCTGAATCCAGACGAGCTCTATTCCAGTTGGGCGCGGAGTATAGAGCCAGATGATTTTCATAAATTTAAAAGGAAATTTCGGCTCTTCCCGCTCAGCATAGGCTAAATAATTTTCTTTAAACAAAAGGCGCCACGACTGCCAGCTTCTATCCTCATCATCAGTGAGGCGAAATGTAATTTTATTTCCTTCTTTCTTGACTACTTCTGATTTTTTGTATTCCCCGCCAAAGAGTTCTGTCCAACGGGTAATATCGTTTGAAATATCAAATATTTTTTCGTAAGGAGCGTTAATTATAATTGAGTTTACTGTATGTCCCATTCGCCACCTCCATTTTGTAGCGGTTAGGAATTTTTACTATACGCTATCCGCTAAACGCTATACGCTATTAATGTTCTAATATCCCCACTACCCTTGCCCAAGCCGCTCCGGTCCTTCTTATCTTTACCGGAAAACAGATTATCTTAAAACCTAAGTCGGGCAGTTTATCCAAATTAGCTAATCTTTCGATATGAATAAATTCGCGTTTTCTACCGTAAAAATGCGCCGGGTATAATTTGCTCGCGTCTTTTGTTACCAGAAACTCTCTCAACATAAATTTATAGGGCCGGTCTATACCCATAGTGTCTACGCCGAAAATTTTTATACCATGATTCAAAAGATAATCTATCGCGGAAGTGTCTACTCCGGGATAATCGCTGAAATATTGCGGTCCGCCGTATAATTTATCCGAGCCTGTATAAAGAAGCACAATATCTAAAGGCTTCAATGTATAATTTATTTTCTTTAAAGCGATTTCTAAATCAGCAGCGCTAATAATTTCATTTGGTTTTTTATGATAAAGATTAAGCTTAACGCCGTTTTGATAACACCAATCAAGAGGAATTTCTTCCGCGGCTTTAGAAGCACGGCCCTCTGAATGTGAACCGTAATGAAATGAATAATCAAGATGCGTTCCAACGTGAACCGGAGAATGCACTATCTCTAACGATAAAAACTCTTCATCAGGAAGATCTTCTTTCTTAACAATGCGTTTTCCTAAGAAGTAATCGAGCTTACCCTTAAAGGTTTTTCCCATTAAAACGCGATTGAACTTTTCAATGCCGGCCTTATGAGATATCCGCTCTATTTCTACGTTATGCACCTCAAAGGCCCTGTCATCTATGGGAAGGCTTAAATCAATTATTTTCATATGTTTATTAAAATTAGAGAAATAACCAATAACCAAGAGACAAGATACAAACAATATACAAATTCCAATCACCAATAACCAAACAGTATTGTTTGGTTATTGAAATTTGATTATTGGTTATTGTTTGGTTAGGCCCTTCCTTTAAAGGTATAGGAAGGCCTATCCCTGTGGGATTATTGTATCTTGGAACTTGGTTATTTATCATTTTTTGCTCTCAATAAGTTGTGCTATTTCGAGTGGCGTGGAAAATTTTGTAATATCGCTTGCTGCAATCTTTACTCCGAAACGCTTTCCTAAAGAAACACAGAGCTCAACCATCTCGGTTGAATCCACTCCTATTGAATCATATAATTTTTCATTGTCTCCTAGCTCGGATACTTTTACATCTAAAATATCGGCAATTGCATTTAAAACCTCTTCTTTTGTAACCACGACTTACCTCCTTATAAATTTATGTTTAAGGTTTTGGATGTTTTTTGAAAAATTCCCACATGGCATCTAACGCAGATATATCTTTGCTAACTTTCCCAACGCCATTACCGTTTTGACCAAGAGCACAATCTCCATCCCATTTTACAACTTGCTCTACCGGAAATGTATAGCCTCCGGGGTAAGCATGGCCGCCGCCATTAATGGTACAAAAAATTATTTCTGTGCCTTTGGCGCAAGAACTATACGTTTTACAGGTTACATCACCTTTTTGGTAGGTAATATTTGATGTAGGCGAACAACCATCCAATTCTACCCATTTAGAAATTGTTTCCATGATTGGCGAACGTATGGTATCTGTCCAGCAGGAACCACCGCCATTATATGGCCACCCCGGATCTTTGGTTCCATGGAAATGAATAATAGAAACCGGTTCTTTCGGGCTACAGCCTTCCAAAATCATTCCTCCGGCAGCAGGAGCAATAGCAGCGATTCTTTCTGATAATTTACAGGCAACCGCATATGACATCCACGCTCCGTTTGAAATCCCTGTTGCATAGATTCTCTTTTTATCAACGGAATAATCTTGTTCTAATTTATCAAGCATAGCATTGATGAAACCGACATCATCAACATTTGGAGCTCCAACATCAACAAGCGTTCCCGCATTCCAATATTGTTTTCTTCCCGGCTGGCCAATTTTACTGATAGCATTGGGATACACAGCAATAAATCCTCCCTCGTCAGATTTTTTGTTCATACCACCGATACCTATTTCAGCTGATTCGCCTGTTCCAAGGGCGCCATGGAAATTAATAACAACGGGGGCAAGGGTTCCTGGCTCATAAGAAGCCGGCAGATGCACCATATAACTACGCGTAAATTCTTTTTTAGCTATTGGATCAAAATAGGTCATCGACTCTTGTTTTTCGGGATGATATGGTGGAGGATTAATACCGCAATCCTTCCGGCAGTTCATTTTATTTTCTCCTGTTTCACAAATACAGTTTCCGCATACAACAGTTTCTGATTTATCTTCACGTTGTGTTTTTTTCTCAAACCGTCTTTTTCTTGTTTTCTCCGGTATTTCATCCCCCAACACGCCCTGATTATAAGCAAGGGTCTGGTATAAGAACAATATGCCAAGAGCAGAAGCAAGAACTTTCCAGTTTAGATAGAATTTTATTTTTTTGCATTTGTTCATTATTTTTCAATTGCCAATACTACATTTATCCCGCCGCGGCCGCGGGCAAGCAATAACGCTCTGTTTATCTTTTTTTCTTTTGGTATGTTCGGTGTATAATCAAGATCGCAATATGGATCGTTCATTTCGTAATTTATTGTAGGTAAAACTAGGCTGTTATTCATTGAAAACAAAGTGACGATTAGATCGAGAGCGGTTTGGGCTCCTAATAAATTTCCATACATACTTTTTGGCGCACTTAAGGCGATGTGATCCAATTCCTTGCCAAAGACATTCTTTAATGCCCGCGTTTCTAAATAATCACCCATGATTGAGGCTTCAGCATCAAGACAAATATAGTCGACATCTTTTTTTGACCATCCCGCATCTTTAAGACACTCTTCTATCGCGTATTCAAAGCTTTCTGAGTCAGGACTGTAACGTGTGTAGTGATAACCATCCGAAGAGAACCCTACTCCTTTAATATATCCGTAAATATTTACGCCTCTTTTTTTAGCATGCGCTTCTGTTTCAAGATTAACAATACCGGAGCCTTCAGCTAAAACAAATCCATCTCTGTATAAATCATAAGGCTTATAAGCTTTTTTTGGATTAAGATTATTTTTGGATAACTGGCCACAGGTGTTTGAACTTAAAAGCGCGTAAGGCGTAATCGGCGCTTCCATTCCTCCGGCTAATACGTAATCATTCTTGCCTTCGTCTATAATTTTTGCTCCATACCATATGGCGAGCGCGCTTGATGCTTTATCGCAAACTACAGTTTTACTGTAGCCTTTGATGCCGTAATAAATGGTAATTTGGCCTTGTGGCGCTGCCGGAAACCAGGCAGAAGCCATATAAGGAGATACGCCTTCTCTTCCTTCTATATACATATCGCGCAGTTCTGTTTCCGAAAAGAGCCAGCCGCCGATAGCATTACCCATAAAAACGCCGATACGGGTTTTGTCCACATTTTCTAAATCTACTTTCGCATCCAAAAGCGCCTGTTCGCTTGCGACAAGCGCCATATGAGAGAACACATCAATTTTTTTGACAAGCCTCGATGGCAAGTGCGAGTAATGATCAAGTTCATGCACTTGTCCGGCGATACGTGACGGATATAAAGACGCATCAAAGCGCGTAATCTCATCGACGAACGACCGGCACTTTTTTAAATTTGCCCAGAAAGTTTCTTTTTTAAGGCCCGCTGGCGAAAAACACCAATACCTGTTATGGCAACTCTATCTTTCATTTATTTTGCTCCTTTTGTAAGTAGAGAGTAGAAAGGAGAGAGTAGAGAGAAAAAATTATTACTATTATTCCAACTAAAGATTTTGAAGTCTTTAAAAAATACTGGTTTTATTTTCATCTCTCTACTCTCTACCCTCTACCTTCTACTTATTTCTCCATTTTTTAAATATAATGGACGAATGTATTCCTGAGAATCCACTGCTTGTCTTTAAAATATAATTAGGCATATACTCTCTTTTTACGTTTGGAATATAATCCAAATCGCATTTCGGATCCGGCTCTTCCTGATTTATTGTCGGCGGTAACCAACCTTTTTCAAAAATCATCGCGCACAAAACACTTTCAACCGCGTTAGCCGCGGCCAAAGGATGGCCGATCATTGACTTTATAGAACTTATGGGAAGTTTGTACGCGTAATCACCAAAGACTGCCTTATAAGCGCTGGTTTCAAAAACATCATTCTGGCGGGTTGAAGAGCCATGGGTATTTATGTAATCTATCTCTTCATTTTTTATACCTGCTTCCTTTATGGCATCTTTAATGCAGCGCTCCATTGCTTCGCCATCTTCCGGTAAATCCGTCATGTGATACGCGTTACAGCTTGTGCCGTAACCGACAATTTCTCCGTAAATATGAGCGCCTCTTTTTTTGGCATGTTCAAGCTCTTCAAGAACCAGGATGCCCGCGCCCTCAGACATAACAAAACCATTCCTCTTGTTATCAAAAGGGCGGCTGGCTTTATGCGGCTCATCATTATTTTTTGCAAGAACATTTACCACGTCAAAAGCGGCAAATGTTATAGGACAAACCGGTGCTTCAGTGCCGCCGGAAATAACCATATCCTGCTTACCATCACGAATAAGCTCAAATGAAAACCCGAGAGAATCCGTTGCCGCGGTACAGCCTGTTGAAACCGTACAGTTTAAGCCTTGAGCGTTATAAATTGCACCAACCTCAGCACTTGGCGTATTAAACATTGCCGCGTCGTAAAGATAAGGACGGCCTTTTCTTGGATCAATGGGTTTTTTACCCCAATCCGTAACCAAAAGAAACTCTTCTTCCATAAAACGCGTTCCGCAAATCGCGTTTGCAAGGATTACTCCACAGCGTTTTTTGTTTATTTTTTTAAAATCTACTTTTGCATCTTCTACCGCCTGCTTTGCCGCGGCGATAGCAAATTGAACATATCTATCCATACGAAAATGGTCTTTGATACCGAATTTCAGCGGATCAAACCCTAAATCCTGCGAAGCAATCTTTGAAACAAAAAGACTGACGTCAAAATTTTCAACCCGCTCGACAAAAGACTTGCCCGCGACAATGTTATCGTAAAAAGTATTTTTATCCTCTCCTGCTGCGCTGATTACGCCGATGCCAGTAATTACTACTCGTTTCATTTAAGCTCCTTCGTCTCTTAACACAGATTTGAAGACACAGATGAGCACAGATGATTTATCTGTGACTATCTGTGATTTTTATCTGTGATCATCTGTGGTTAACTTGTTTTTCCTGCTAACCTTAAACACAATGTTTCCTCCGTCAGGACAGGTTACCGTATTGATACCGTCAGGATCGTCCATAAAGAAAAATTTTGCGCCGAAATTAAGCGCGAAGAGCGCCGGAAACGCGCAGTGATAGGCTGCGCCGCAAAATCCTTCAGGGCACTTTAAACCTTTAACTTCAAATTTATCTCCAAGTTTATATTGATAAGCGCATTTACCTTTCGCCTGCACCACTTCCAAAACCATTTCTTTAGGATTCGGCCCTTTATGGTTCGGATCTTTTTCAATTACTTCTATTTTTCCTTGCTTGTCGAAAATTTCTGCCTGGAATTCTAATTTACCGCCATCAGGACAAGTAACCAAAAGCGAGCGTTGGTTATCTCTAAATCCAAATTTCGCGCCGAAACTTAAAGCATAAATTACAGGGAATAACGCATGAGCTAAACCTAAGCAAAAATGTTTTGGCGCATGTGTGAAATCTTCCAAAATTATCTCATCACCCTTTTTATATCCGTGGTAACAATCACCTTCCACTTTTACAACGGTAAGTTTAAGTTTTGGAAAGGGAGTATTCACCTTATCGCTGTCAGATGCGCCGGATTGAGGAATTAAATTTTTAGTTTTCGCGATCAACTCATCTATCGTAAAAAATTTATGCGTCTCCTCAACTGTATGTACTAACTCGGTTAATTTTTTATTTAGAGGCGTGTGATACCCGCTTTGTTTTCCTAACTTAACGAACGCTCCGTTTAAATAATCAATCTCAGAAGCCTTTCCTCTTTGAATACTCTGCAAAATTGAACCATAGAGCGGTTCTTTGCTTAAACTCACCATAATCCCGGAAAAGATTTTTGCAGCTTCGTTTATCGGCATTGATGTTAGTTTTGTAACTTGCTCTACGGTAAAATCCGGCAGATTGACCAATTTTACCCCTGCTTTATTTATTACGCCCAAAGCCTCCTGCCAGATACCTAAACTTATTTCGCAAAGATCAAAATTCTTAAAACACTCCTGCATACTTTTTCCGGTTATGCCCGGGATGCAGTTATTGGCATTAGCAAAAACTTTAAGCCATTTCATGCTTTTAATGTCTTCGCTTATTTCTATGGGAAAAACTCTGCCAAGTAATATCGCCGTTCTTTTAATCAAATCATCGCTTGCGTCAAAGGCTTTTCCGATTACCCATTTTCTGTCAAAGTTATGGACAATTTCTCCGGGCTTAAAAGATGTCGCTGCGAACATCACAATGCTTGAGATAATATTTTCTTCGGAGACAAACTGCGCGACGATACTGTCCGCCTCAACACCATTTTGTGTAGTTACAATAATTGTGCCGCCTAAATGGTTTTTATTTTCTCTTAAAGCTTTTTCCAGATCCTGCGTCTTAGTGGCTAAAATCACCAGATCAACTTTTTTACTTAAAGACTCAAATGCCTGAATATTTACTTTAAGCTTTCCGCGCGCGCCGCTGATTGTAAGGCCGTTCTTATTAATTGCGCTCACTGTATCTTTGGTGCCGATAAGGATTACATCCTCGCCTTGCTCTTTAAGATATCCTGCGACTAAACCGCCGATTGCGCCTGCACCAATAACTGCTATCTTCATATTGGTTGTTAAATTACAATATACAAATCACAAATTACAATAAACAAACATATCTTTGTAAATTTGGAATTGTTTATTGTGTATTGTTTGTAATTTGTACATTGTGATTTGTGATTTTAAATTATGAAACTCCGTATTTCTCGTATTCGATATTTAACTTGGTAAATAACCTCTTCATCATTTCTTTGAATGCCGGAGGAATTTCCTTAAAAAATGCTTCAACCAATTCTTTCTCTTGGACAACATCCAAACCTTTGGTTCTGGCAATCTCCTCTGCTGATTCCTTAACCAGCTTTTGAGCTATAGTGCGATGGAATTGAGGTAAGTTGCTTGTAACTTTATCAAAAATTTCTTTTGCTTTCGCGTCCCATTGCATTTCGGACATATTTTGACTCCTGTTATATAGATGCGGATTGCCGCGGATATTGACGCGGATTTACGCACAGTAATTCGTTGGCGTTTATCCGCGTTTTGATCCGCGGATATCCGCTTCTAAATTATCTCAAATACCGTCTTAGTCATCTTCTCTTCCGCGTCAAACAACCGAAAATCCGCGAAACCCATCTCTCCGGTAAGCAGATTGTCCGAAACTACCAAAACCGCGGCAACTTTTGTTTTGTAGACGTTAGAAACCGTAACAAACGGGCTGGTTACCATATCTACGCAGATAGCGCCTTTTTCTATATAGGGATTAACGATTTCCTTTGTCTCTCTGAACATCGCGTCTGTAGTCCAGCAGGCGCCCTCATAAACCGTGCCTTGCTTTTTAAAAATCTCAACCATCTTCTTGGTCAAATCTTTATCTACTTCCGAAACAAATGTGTCATCGACATAATAACGGGTGGCGCCGTCGCCTCTGATTATCTTATCGACGACAACGAAATCTCCGACAGTCATTTCCTGGATCATCCCCCCGCAAGAACCTAAACGAATGAGCGATTTTATCCCGCCAACACATAAAATTTCTGTTACAAACGCTGAATCCGGCGCATAAAAACCGCCGTTACCGACTGTAACTTTTTTTCCTTTATACATACCGGTCCAAAAAGTATAACCTAAAAAACTAAAATTTTTTACGGGATTTTCCAAATATTGAAGGCATCTCTGAGCTCTTTGCATTTGCCCGCTGATGATACCAATTTCTCCAAAATCTCCCTGTCTAAACTGTAATGACTCTAGTAATCCTTTCGCATGTAAGTGAACTTCTCTCTGCATCATTTGGATAACTCCTTTTTAATGAGCACGTGATTTTTTCAAGCCTCTGGTGGCGCCGGAAAAATCACAGTGCGAATTAACCCCCACACCAATGTTTGTATTCTTTCTGAAATATAATTTGTTAGATTGTTCCTTAACCATATCTTTTGTGAAAAACCACACTATTGTTCTAAACATTGGTGTGGGGGTCAAATTCAGCCTAACATTTTTTCTGCGGAATGCCTTGAAAAAATGTTGGCTTTATTTGAGCGCTTGTTTATCTATCTTCCCAACTCTATTCTTTGGAAGCTCTTTAATAAACTCAAAATGGCGCGGAATTTTAAAATGCGCGAGGTGTTGCTTTAAAAAATTTTTTAGCTCAACTGTATCTATTGTTTGGCCTTCCTTTGCCACGATAAAAGCTTTTGGAACTTCTCCCCGAACCTCATCGGACACGCCGATTACGGCAACTTCTGCGACCTGAGGGTGCGTTTGTATTTTCTCTTCCACTTCCGATGAAAAAACTATTTCACCGGCGACTTTTATCATATCTTTAATTCTACCGGCAAGATACAGGAGCCCGTCATTTCCAAGATACGCAATATCTCCTGTTCTTAGCCATCCTTCCCCGTAAAAACTATCTGAACTTAAAGTCGGCTCCTTATAATAACCTTTCATTACTCCATCACCCTTAACTAAAAGTTCGCCTTTTTCTCCGTAAAACAAAGTGCCGCCTTCTTCATTGATAATCCTGGCTTCCATCCGAAACCCGAATTTTCCTATACTGGATATCTTGCTTTCGTCGGGTGGCGAAAAAGTATTCGGAGCCGCTGTCTCCGTCATCCCCCAGCCATTTAATACAGTTGCTTTTGGGCAGGCATTGTGAAACCTTTTAAGAAGAAGCGGCGATGATGGTGCGCCAAAAACAACCGCGTATCTCAAAGATGACAAATTAAATCTTTCGTATTCTTTAAGCGATAATATCGCCACATACATAGAAGGGACTATACAAAATATCGTAATTTTATATTTTTCCAGATTTTTTAAAAATTCCAAAGGATGAAATCTTTCCATTAAAATAATAGTTGAGGCAAAACGAAGCATTAAAAGTATGTAATTTAATCCTCCCACGTGAGAGAAAGGAATGCCGCCGGTTAGGTATATATCACTTTCTGAAACACCAAGAAAATGATTTATGGTATCAACAGGATTATTTAAGTGGCTGTAGCAAAGCATAACGCCTTTAGGATGGCCGGTTGAACCGGATGTGTAAAATATCGAAGAAAGATCTTCCTCTTTCGAAGAGGCCGCGGGCGCTTGACTGGTTTGTTCCTGCAAAATATCACCGAGATATGGATTTTTTGGAAAGCTATCTTTAAGGATTATTATTTCCTTAAGACTGTAACAGTTTTCTCTTATGTTTTCCAGGTTAATATCTTTCTTGAGCTGTATGATTAAAACTTTTGCTTCGCTGTGATTTAAAAAATTGATGATTTCGTTTTCGGTTAACATAAAATCAAGCGGGATAAGAGTCGCGCCGATGGAATAAGCAGCCATATAGCAGTATATGGCCTCCGGCATATTTGAAGAAAACAAAGCAATTTTATCTGGCTTTTTGACGCCTTTACTTGTAAAATAATTCGCTATTTTAAATGACGCGTCTTTAAGCTCAAGAAAGCTTATCGCCTTACCTTCAAAAATAATCGCGGGTTTTTGCGGAAAATTTGAAGCTTGTTGGATGAGTAGTTCTTTTATGTTCATGGTGGTGCGTGTGTTTCATTACCCCACACTCAGCCTATATAAAGAAATTTTAATGAGGCTGAGTGTGGGGTAATTCGCACTAACATTTTTTCTACACCACTAGCGGCTTGAAAAAATGTTGTGCTCATTAGTGAAATTTTAATAGTAAAATTTTACTATTAATTGTTTTTTAGTCAAGCCCTTTTTTACACCGCAAAAGCGCAAAAACCCGCAAAGTCGCAAAAAAATTCTTTGCGTTTTTGCGGCTTTGCGGTGTAAAGCATTTTCAAAATATGAGTATAGTTAAAATAGGTAATAAAGTTATAAATACCAACATATTATTAGCTCCCCTGGCAGGATGCTCTGACCTGGCTTTTAGGCTGATTTGCCGCGAACAAGGCGCGAAATTTTGCTTCTTTGAGATGATTGATGCTAATTCTCTGATTCATAACCGTAATCGCAGCCTGAGGTTAATTAAAACAAATGAAACTGACATGCCGATAGCCGCTCAGCTCTTAGGAAGAGACCCTGAAGTCATACTTGAAGCTGCCCAGCGGCTTCTTAGTTTAGTAAATATTACTTTTCTCGATCTAAACTGCGCCTGCCCGGTAAGAAAAGTAATCAAGAGAAAATCCGGAGCATATCTATTAACTGACACGGACACCTTGTCTAAGATAATAAAGAAGCTCTCCGCGTCTCTACCTTTACCAATCACAGCTAAGATCAGAGTGGGTTACGCCAAAAAAGATCTCAAAGAAATTTCTCAGACCGCCAAGCTCTTAGAAGCCAGCGGGGCTTCTGCCATTTTTGTCCACGGCAGGACCAAAACACAAGGCTACAGCGGTGAGGTTGATTACGCATCGATAAAAGCGGTAAAAGAAGCCGTAGGCATCCCTGTCTTTGGAAGCGGAAATATCTTTAATCCCATGCTTGCCAAAAAGATGCTTGATGAAACCGGCTGCAACGGAATACTTGTTGCAAGGGGGGCGCTTGGTAAACCATGGATATTTAAAGAGATAGAAAACTATCTTGCGGGCAAAACCGTGGTGCCGATAACTTTGCCAAAATTGAAAGTCACATTAAAAAAACACCTCTCCTATTTAGATAAATATAAAGAAACTCGCGAGATAACTAAGGTGGGTTTTATGCGAAAACTTTGTTTGTGGTATCTTAAAGGCTTTACTGATTCGGCAAAAATAAGAAACCGGATATGCAGTATTAAAAGCTACGAGGAAGTGTTTGCTCTTATAGACAACCTGCCTGATAATTTAGCTTTCGTTAACCGTTAGCCTAAATCAATTCTTCTTCCAATCTCTTAATCAAGCTTTCTGTTTCCTTGAGGAGTTCATGTGGCAGGAGCTTGGTTATTTCTATTTCTTTCTTCATTGATTTTAAAGTGCTTAAAAATCTTCTTACGGTAATTACGCGGGCTTTTTCATGCTCCTCTTCCGGATCAATATCTTTACGCTGCTTAATTAACGTGGTTAAATCGCGCTTTATCGCCTGGGTATCCCTTCCCTTTTCAAAGACAGATTTTTTTATATCATCATAATCCTTTTCATCAAGGATTTTATTGCTCTTTGCTTTTCTAAGTAAATCTATTGATTCATAGCTTGGAACCACCGCGGCTTCGGTTTTCTCATTATACTCAGAAGTTAAATATTGCGGCTCTTCTTTTTCAAGAAAAAAATAAGAGCGCAACAATTTCATCGCCGTTGGTTTTTTTATGCCAATTTCTTTGGCGGTATAGCCCTCAAGGGTATTGTAACCCCAATTCTTGTAAAGCTTGTCTTTATTAACCGTATATAACGCCCTGCCCAGAGACACCCACGAGGTTTTAAAATTCTTCGCGCTCTCAAGCACATGATAACGTAAAGAATTTTCGTCCATATTTTCCATTTGATGTTCAATGTTTTTCAAGGATTTACTTTTTAATTCAACCATTTTTAGTCTCCTTTTTTTTATCTTGCTTTTTTTAACGCAGATATTCGCAGATGTAACGCAGATGGTCGCAGATGATTTATCCGCGGTAATCTGCATTAACGGGGGTTAACGTAATTTAATACCTTCTGTTTGCTCGAGGTGTTTGCGGATTTCGTTATTGATCGCGTCCACCTCTTCTGATATAAGAGTCTTCTCCGGAGACTGATAAAAAATCCTTAAAGAAAAAGCAGAATAGCCTTCGGCTAAATCCTTACCTTTATATGTATCTACTATACTATAGTCAGAAATAAACTCTTTTCTCTCATTTATTACTGCCACAACATCGCTAAATTGTTTATCCTTATGAAGAGCTATGCTTATGTCGCGCCAGATAACCGGATATGGGCTTATGGAAGAATAGTTTTTAAGTTTTCGCTCCGACTGCAAAAGAGTTACATCTAATTGCGCAAAATATAAATCTTTTTTAAGGTTGAACTTATTTCCGGTTTCTTTATCAAGCTTTCCTACAAACCCCGCGGATTTATTATTTACGAAAAGCTCAAGAGCATTCGTAAAAGACGGAAAACTCTTTTGTTTAAAAGAAAAAGCGGTTATGTTTAGATATTTTAGAAGCTCATCAATCGCTCCCTTAATATAGAAGAAGCCGCCATCTTGCTCTGCCGCGGCTAAAGACAAAGCCGGAATTTCACAAAAACCATCCTTACCTTTATTATATATATTTGCCAACTCAAAAAATCTTAATCCCTGTCGCATGCGGTTTATGTTATAGGCGATAGTCTTAACCATCCCGGGAAGTAATGTCGGCCGTAACGCGTTTTCCTGCTTACGTAAAGGGTTTACCACTTTTATAACCTCATTAAACCCAAGCGCCGCCAAATCATCTTCTGATTCCATGCTGTAAGTAATAATTTCTTTTAAACCAAGCGTGGACAAGTATTTTCTTACTTCATTTTTAAAATCATAAAGTTCATTTTTTATAAGCTCGCGCGAGACAGTCGGTATCTGTGGCTCTATCTTGTCATAGCCGTAAATTCTTGAAACTTCTTCATAAACGTCAACAAGACTGTTTATGTCAAGCCGGAAGGCAGGAGCAGATACGAACAAAACATCTTTGCCGGATTCTTTTATTTTGAATCCCAGGCTCGTAAGAATACTTTTTATTTTATTTTTGGCAATATTTGTTCCGAGATATTCATTTAATTCGGAAATTTTTAATGAGAGTTTTTTATCTTTTGCAGAAATGCCTTTTCCACTGAAAGCATAGCCGATAAATGTACCTTTGCAATTTTCTTCGATTAATTTTGCGGCTTCAGACGAGGCGTATTCAAGATAACCGGAAAATACCTGCCTTTCAAAACGGTAAGAAGAATCCGTATCGAGGCCGGCGGCTCGTCTTGAATGCCTGACCACAAGAGGTGAAAATATCGCGGCTTCAAGAAAGATATTTTTTGTCTTTCCGGTAACTTCGGTATTTTTAGCGCCCATTACCCCGGCAAGCGCGATGACTTTTTTATCATCCGCAATCACAAGATTTTCCGGGCAAAGCTCTCTTTCTTTTTCATCAATGCCAATAAACTTTTCGCCATTACGCGCACGCCTTATATAAATATTTCCTTCCAGTTTATCTTCATCAAAAGCATGCAAGGGATTGCCCCATTTAAGCATGCAATAATTTGTGATATCAACTACATTATTTATCGAATTAATATTGCAATTAACAACTCTTTCTTTAAGCGTTGCATCTGATGGTTTTACTTCGATATTTCCTATTACTCTTGCGATATAAGCTGAGCAGTCTTTTAAAGATTCGATTTTTATGGTCCGGGTTTTAAGAAGCGGTTTTTTTACAATCTTCGGATGCTCTAATTTTATTTGTGCGCCGATTGATGCGGCAGCTTCTCTGGCGATGCCTAATATGGAAAGCCAATCGTATCTATTTGATGTTATTTCGACCTCAAACACCCAATCCGCGCCTTCGGGATGGAAATGCCCAACCTCTAAACCAGCCATAGTTAGCAAAGAAGCTAGCTTGTCAGCCTTTAAATCCACCCTTAGAAACTCTTTTAAAAAATTTAAACTGAATTGCATCGCTTCGCTCCATAGATGCGGATTACCGCGGATGTCTACGCGGATTTACGCACAAGTATCGTTGCGTTTATCCGCGTTTTGATCCGCGGATATCCGCTTCTATAATCAAAACTGTTCCAAGAACCTAACGTCATTCTCATAAAAAAGCCGGATATCGTTTATGCCGTATTTAAGCATTGCCGGCCTTTCTACGCCCATGCCAAAAGCAAAACCTCTGTATTTTTTCGGATCAATGTTACAATTGGCAAGGACATTAGGGTGAATCATACCGCAGCCTAAAATCTCAAGCCAACCCTTGCCTTTGCATACGCTACACTTCTGGTTTCTGTGCTCTGGTTTCTGGTTACTACATGCGAAGCATGACACATCCACTTCCGCGGACGGCTCGGTAAATGGAAAAAAGTGCGGCCGGAAACGTAAATTTGTATCCGGAGCAAAAAATAATCGGACAAAATTCAGAAGCACGCCCTTAAGATGCGCAAAATTTATATCTTTATCAATAGCAAAACCTTCAACCTGGTGGAACATAAAAGAATGCGAAGCGTCAACCTGATCCGGCCGGTAAACTCTTCCCGGAGAAACAACTGC
Organism: Candidatus Omnitrophota bacterium; assembly: GCA_041652615.1. Taxonomy (GTDB): domain Bacteria; phylum Omnitrophota; class Gorgyraeia; order Duberdicusellales; family 4484-171; genus JAJYOP01. Next base: position 16,066 of record JBAZGZ010000002.1, read on the forward strand.
CAAAGGCGGTTTCATTGCGCTCATCACACGCGCCTGCGAAGGCGAGGTGTGGCTGCGCAGCAAAAATTTTCCTTTACGCTCGTCTTTTTGAGGAATATCAAGATAAAAAGTATCAAAGGCATCTCTTGAAGGATGATCCAGCGGAATATTTAAAGCGCTAAAGTTATGCCACTCATCTTCGATCTCTGTTCCTTCAACTATTGCAAAACCTAATTTTTCAAAAACAGAACATATTTCTTTACTGACTACACTTAATACATGCTCGCTTCCTTTGTCAAACTCTTTCGGGGGATAAGTTAAATCTATTTTCTCTTCTTTGCCTTTAAGGCCTTTGATCTTTGTTTCGATAGCAGAGGCAATACTTCCCTTTAAAAGGTTTAAGCCTCTGCCCCATTTGCCCTTTTCTTCACCTGATAACGTGGGCACTTTAGCAAAAAGCTGGTTTATGACTGCTTTTCTTCCAAGATACTTGACCCTTAAAGCTTCAATATCTTCGGCAGTGTTTGCTTTTTCTAAATCAACCCGTAATTCTTCTTCTAATTTTTTAACGTCTGAGTCCATATTTGATACACGAATGTCCACGAATCAGGATACGAATTACCACGAATAAATCCGTTTCTTCTTCGTGGCAATTCATCTTTAATTCGTGCCTACTTTTTTTTACTATAGAATAATCTTATAAAATAAATAACCGCTAATGTCAAACATATTATTAAAAAAACAATAACCGCTTTGACCTTGACCGGCGAAATAGATTCTTTTGTTTCGTAACCTTTGATAATAAGTTTAATAGTTTTTGCGTGAATGTCCAGGTCTCCGCCATGCTCTAGACAGCTCCTGTGGAAAACACCCTCTACCTCAATTATGTCTCCTTTAGATTTATAACTTCCGGTATAAGAAATTTCCTTAGTAAGTCCGGAAGATAACCATATTCCGATTGCATTTTTTTTATCATTTACATTTATCCAGGCATTGTTGCCGCGAACCATAACATCGCCAATAACTTCTCCCTGGTAACTTACAGTTTTCGCGTCATACTCTTTTGCATTATTAATTAGATCTGTGCTTGAAACAGGTTCAGCGTGACAGGGCATAAAGTTTAACGTGCAGATAACAGCCAAAAAAAGACAAGCAATAAAAATTCTTTGGTTTTGTAATCTCTTGACACTTTGACACCTTGACACTTTGACACCTGATAATTTCATTATTTACCCCTTATTGCCGCGACAATAAATCCAAGCAGCGTGAATATGGACATAAATTCCAGCCTGCCTGCCCACATTTGTATTATATAGGTAATTTTCAAAAGCGCGGGCATAGTTGTGTTTGTAATACCGCAAGACAAGCCTACGTTTGCAGCAGCAGAAGTTGATTCAAATAAAGACTGTAAAAAAGGGTAGCCGCAAAATGTTCCGATGAAGGCGCCGCCGACATACAGAAACATATAGCATAGAGTAATAAAAAGCGCGGCTCTTACTTGTTTATCTTCAAGAAAAATATTTTTTATATGGTGAAATTTTTCAACTATTATTGCTTTTTCGGGGAGCATTATCTTCTTTATATCCTCTTTCAATCCTTTGAAGATTACCCCCACGCGAAGCATTTTTATCGCTCCCGTAGTAGAGCAAACCGCTCCGCCCAAGGCCATTGCGAAAATTATGCCGGTTAAAGAAAGATGACTCCATTCGTTTATAAACTGTTTTGCATATATAGTCTGAAAACCTGTTCCGGTGTGTCCTGAAATAAGCTGATAAAATCCTTTCCTGAATAGCGCAATTAGATTTGGATAGACGTCTAACCTATCTAGGCCTATTGCCACAATAATAAAAATAGCTATTACACTGAAAAAAAAGGTTCGTGTTTCAATATTTAATAAGACTTCCTTAAAATTACCATTCCAAAGGTTATAATGTAATTTGAAATTTATGGCTCCCGAAATCATTATTATTATTGTTATAATTTCAAAAACAAAACTGTGATAATAAAGGATACTTTGCGATTGCGGGCTAAAACCTCCCGTATCAAACGCTGTCATAAAAATACAGGCGCCGTGGAAAAATGCATTCTGAATCTTCATCCCTTCCAGAATTCCGGTTATCCCTAGAGCAAGAGTCCCCAACACAAGATAAACTATGCTCACAAGCCAGATAAATCTTGAAGTGTGAATTATATTAGGAAGCACTCTCTCGTCTCTGGCCTCACCAACATACATCTTAAATGCTCCTGAAAACCCTTTTACAAATAGAGAAAGCGCGATAATAACTATCCCCTGGCCGCCGATAAACATTATTAAATGCCGCCATAGATTATGCGTATATGAAAGGTGGTCCAGATCCTGGATTAGTGTCAGCCCGGTTGTGGCAAAACCGGACATTGCGTCAAAACATGCGTCAAGATAAGAAATCCAATGGCCGCTTAAATACAAAGGAATTGCACCGAGGATGGCTGCAACCAACCACGACAAGGAAACAATAATCATCCCCTGCATCCAGTTCAAATCTTTATCGGTAAAACACAACTTAACAAGAGTCAAACCCGTAAAAAATGTTACTCCTATCCCTATCAGAAAATCAAACATCGGGCCTATCTCTCTAAAACCCAGCGCACATATAACAGGAATAAGCATAAAAAGGCCGAGGCCTATTATAATTTTTCCCAGATAATAGCCGATTATTTTAACGTCGTCTAAGTGTGGTTTTAGGATCATATTAGCGAATAAGCAAAAAACATATTAAAAAAGATACCGCCATAATCGTAAATGCATAAAGCACTTCAACAGAAATGCCTTTTACAGCAGTGAGAATTATTTTTGTGTATTTGTTTTTAATCATTTTTTTAAGCACGAATTACCACGAATTTGGAACGAATTTACACGAATAAGAAATTCTTTTTTTTATTCGTGGTAATTCGTCTTTGATTTGTGGAAATTTGTGTCATTAGACTCTGCCTATTAAAAGGCTTAAAAGTGCGGGTTCATTACCAACAAGCGTTAAAGCAATTATATCGTCTCCGGGCTTAAAAACAGTGTCGCCCCTAGCTATAATTACATCTTCTCCGCGTAATATTGACACAAGGGTGGAATTCTCCGGCCATTTTATCTCATGGACATATTTTCCGATTACCGGAGCATTTTCGGGAAGGTCTACGCGCACAATTGAAAGTTTGCCGCGTTTAAAACTCAAAAGGTTTACAAAATCGGAGTAGGAAGCTTCTTCTTCTATAATCTTGGCTATAATCTTTGTATCATCAACCGGCACGTCAATGCCTAATTCAGAAAATGTTTTCTCATTGTCCGGATTATTCACGCGTCCGACAGTGCGATGAATATTAAATTTTTCTTTGGCAACCTGACAAACAATTAAATTGTCTTCATCGTCACCTGTAACGGCAGCTAAAACGTTCGCATGGGCTATATCTGCTTGCATCAAAATATCCGGCTCGCAAGCATCGCCATTTATGACTAAGATATCAAGCTCTTTTGCTATTTCGTCACAGATAGCTTTGTCTCTGTCAATAATACTTACTTTATGCTTGTTCTGGCTTAAGCGTTTCGCCAAAAAATATCCAACTTTTCCTGCTCCGACAATTACTATATTCATCGCTTCGCTCCATAGATGCGGATTACCGCGGACATCCGCTTCTATTTTTATAAACTAAACTGTTCCTTTATTTTACCAAGACTCTCAACCTTAACTACACCCATAAGAACATCATCTTCTTTGATAATATTGTGAGGTTCCGGTATTATAACACCTTCAACCCTTCTTATTGCAACTACCATAAATTCTCCCCGTATATTGAGACTCTGAACGGGTTTACCGATAAGATTTTTTTTCGGGTGTATCTCTATAACACCTAAATCTTTTGTTTCAATAAGATAGCTTGAAAAGCTGCTTTCAATAATTTTGTCACGAAGCATTGCCGCAAAAAGAATCGTCCCGCTGATTATATCCATACCAAGCGCGGTGTAGATATGCGCGCGCTGCGGGTCATAAACTCTTGCGATAACCTTAGGGACGTTAAATATTTTTTTTGCAACTTGAGCGGAAATAAGATTGGTATTGTCGCCGTTGGTTACCGCGCAAAAAGCATCGGCCTTTTCAATCCCGGCGTGTTTAAGAAGGGCCTGGTCAAAACCGTTGCCGGTCAAAGTGATTCCGTTGAAAGCCCCTCCTAGCCTACCAAAGGAAGACCCATTCTTGTCGATAACAACGACATCATGGCCTTCATTGGAAAGAAGGTTAGCAAGCTCAGAACCTACTCTTCCGCAACCAACTATAATTATATACATTTAGACCTCTTATTTAACTTTGATTAGTCGTTAGTCGTGAGTATTGAGTATTGCGTCGGGAATTTAAAGAAATTGCGTGTTCTCATCCAACTCACTACTCACGACTCAATACTACTGACTATTTTTTAACTTCTTCTACTATTTTATCAAAAACCACGGGATATTCAGCAGCTATCTTTGCAAGCATATCCCTTGAGAGAAGAACGTTCTTGTTTTTTAAAATATTAATCAGCTCTTTGTAAGTCAAGCCTTGGGCTCGCGCAGCCGCGTTGATACGCGTAATCCAAAGCGCGCGAAATTCTCTGCGTCTGACGCGTCTATCCCTGTAAGAATAGACAAGAGCGCGCCTGACGGTTTCGATCGCGCGTCGGTAGTGCTTGGAGCGCCTGCCCCAATAGCCCTTAGCCATTTTCAATATTTTTTTCTTTCGTGCACGTGCAGCTGGTTGATGTTTTACTCTCATTGAAACCTCCGTATTGTAGAAGCGGATTACCGCGGATCTAAACGCGGATTTACGCCCGTTAATTGAACCGGGAAATCATAAAAAATCCCCGATCCTTTTTCCTATAAATATTAATTCTTCTCAAATAAACAAATTAGCTTACCTATTTCTTTCTGTGCGTTTATCCGCGTAAATATCCGCGGACATCCGCTTCTAGTCTTTAGAATGAATATGGCAACGCACGCCTTATGGCTTTCATCTCAGTGCCGGCCACCAAAGCTTTTTTTCTTAAAAATCTTTTCCTTTTTTCGGATCTTCCGCTTAAAAGGTGCCTTCTGCCCCCTTTTGAACGAAGGACTTTTTTGTTTTTTGTAACTCTTACTCTCTTTGCTACACCTTTTTTTGTTTTTAATTTAGGCATTTTTGAACTCCTTTTTTTTAACACAAATTACCACGAATAAAAATAATTTCTTATTCGTGTAAATTCCTGCCTGCCGTTAGGCAGGCGTAAAATTCGTGAATATTCGTGTTTACTTAGGGCCGAGAATCATAATTAAAGCTTTCCCAAGCATTATCGGTTCTTTATCTATTTTACCTATTTTATCTATATCCTGCACTAACTTTTCAATTACTCTACGTCCTAAATCTTTGTGGGCCATTTCTCTGCCGCGAAATAGCATTCTTATCCTTACCTTATGCCCTTTTTCCAAAAATTCTTTTACATGTTTTAATTTTACTTCATAATCATGAATATCTATTCTTGGGCTAACTCTTATTTCTTTGAGTTGAACCTGTTTTTGATGTTTTTTTACTTCTCTTTCGCGTTTTTCCTGCTCATAACGGTATTTGGAAAAATCCATTATGCGGCAAACCGGAGGTTGTGCCTGAGGTGCTACTTCAACCAGATCAAGATCAGCCTCATCAGCTCTTTTTAAAGCAAGTTCTTTTGGAAAAATTCCCAGTTGTTCGCCTTCAGGTCCGATAACCCTTAAAGTTTTTGCAAAAATCCTATCATTAACTCTTACATACTTCACGCGTGCCTTCCTCCTTCTAAATGGTTATTATTAAATGCTGCTCGATTCTTTTTTCAACAAATCAAGCAAGCCTGCTATATCCATATTCCCCAAATTTTTCATCCCTCTCGCCCTCAGGGAAATCTGTTTGGCTTCTTTTTCTTTTTTACCGACGATTACCATAAAGGGAACTTTTTGCATTTCTTTTTCTCTTATTTTTCTCTGCAGAGTTTCATTGCGCGAATCTACTTCCACGCGAAAATTTTCTTTTTCCAAAGCATCTTTCACTTCCACAGCGTAGTCTTTAACGTCTTCGGTAATATTAAGCACGCTAAGTTGAACCGGCGAAAGCCAGAGAGGGAATCTCCCCGCGTAATGTTCTATCAATGTAGCAATAAATCTTTCCAGGCTTCCGAAAATAACCCTATGAATCATTACCACCCGGGTATCTTTTCCGTCATCAGCCCTGTAGGTTATGTCGAATCTTTCCGGCATATTAAAATCAAGCTGGATAGTCCCGCATTGCCCTTCTCTAGACAACGCGTCTTTAAGTTTTATATCAATTTTCGGGCCGTAGAAAGCGCCATCACCTTCATTTATTTTATAATTAAAACTTTTTGCTTTCAGTACCTCCGAAAGAATTTTTTCTGAAAAGTCCCAAACTCCCTTTTCGCCGATAAAATCTTTTGGCCGCGTAGATAACTCGGCAGTAAAATCATTAAAGCCGAACTTATGCATCGTATCACTGACAAAATCAAGTACGCCTTCTATTTCCGAGGCAACATCCTCTTTCCGGCAAAAGATATGCGCGTCATCCTGAGTAAAACCCCTTACACGAAGAAGCCCATGCAATACTCCGCTTTTTTCATAACGATAAACCGTGCCCAATTCAAACAGCCTTAGCGGCAAATCTCTCCAACTCCTGAGAGCGGATTTATAAATAAGGATATGCCCCGGACAATTCATCGGTTTTAAAATAAATTCCTGATTTTCCTTTATTATCGGATACATGTGCTCCTGATAAAAATCAAGGTGGCCTGATTTTTGCCACAATTTTTTATCCATAATATGCGGGGTGATTACCATTTTATAACCGCGTTTTCTATGTTCTTTAATCTCCCAATCTTCGATTAATCGCCTTAAAGTTGCGCCGTCAGGCTGATAAAAAACCAGGCCTGCTCCTGCCTCATTGTGGTATATATCAAAAAGGTTTAACTCACTACCTAGCTTACGATGATCTCTTATTTTTGCTTCTTCTAAAAGTTTTAAGTAATCGCCGAGTTCTTTTTGGCTTAAAAAAGCGGTTCCGTAAATACGCACCAACTGCTGGTTTGTATCAATACCTTTCCAGTAAGCTCCGGAGGTAGAAAGTATTTTAAAATATTTCACATCTGCGGTTACGCTGACATGCGGGCCACGGCATAGGTCAGTGAAATCTCCGCTTTTATAAATTGAAACCGTTTTTAGAGCTGGATCTTTTTGGCTAAGATCTTTTATGAGTTCGACTTTAAAAGTTTCTCCTTTCTTTGTAAAGAAATCAATTGCGTCAGCTGACGGCCACTCCTCACGTGTAAAAGCGAGATTCTTCTTTACCTCTTCATTCATTAGTTCTTCGATCTTTGGCAGATCCTCTTCTTTTATACCTTCAGGTATTTCAAAATCATAGTAAAAGCCATTTTCAATCGCAGGGCCAATGCCTAATTTGGCACTAGGATACAGCTGTTTCACGGCTTGCGCCATGATGTGCGAACAAGAATGTCTAAGTGTTTGTAGATCCATAATTTTACCTTAAATACAAATAATGCTTATACCTTACACTAAAATGTTTCTATTTGGAAACAGCAAGTAGTTTCAATTTGGAAAGCGTATCCAATATATTAGTTTTTTCTAAATCGCCCTCAGCCCTATGGTAAACAGTTGTTTTTTTAATGGATATTATTTCCTCGTCTATCGATAACATTGAGAATCCTTTATTAAATAATTCTTTTATTGTATTTTTTATATTTTCATTATTGAGATAATTTTTCGCAACGCTTGGCTCACTTGAATAAACTAAAAACTCATTCCCAAAAATACTACTATCAAGTTTTTTTGACTTAACCGGCTAAAAACCCTATTCCAGAAATTACTTATTATAAAAGTATTCATAGCATTTTTCTGATATATTGTTAATTCGAAAGGGAAATCTTGAAATAAAACTATTTTCAAATAAGGTTCCGCTGTATCGTTGTTTGTTCAACTAAGTAAAATTTGAAATTCCATGCCCTCATATTCACCGCTAAAGCGGGCTGGGCTAAAGGAAAATTTTGAGACGGAACCTTTCAGGTAATTTGATAACCCTTTTAATGATTTATCTGACTTCCATTTAAAATATAGAAAAACAAATATTATTGCTGCAAGACCAAGTAATACAAATACATTTCCCCACATATTTTAGCTTTTGTCTTTTTTCCTATTCTCTAATTTTATAATCTGTGTAATCTTTTCCTAATCACTGAAATCTTTCTAAAAATGGGCGGTGTAGGATTTGAACCCACGACCCCCTCGGTGTAAACGAGATGCGCTTCCGCTGCGCCAACCGCCCAAATATTTACCATTTTTCTACACCCTTAATCCAACCATCAATTTTAGCCCTAAGCAAGGTATCAGATATATAAATACTAAAGGTACCGAAAGGTAAAGAATCTTTTTTATTTTTACTTGCTTTGCTAACACTAATTTGTGATTTATGAAACTGTTTAATCGGTATTCCACTTATTTTTGACCAATATCTTTTAGCTTTATCTACATCCAAATGAGGATGTATATGAAGCGCGCCTCTAAATTTATCTTCGGATACTTTACATATTTTTCTAAAAAACTCCATTATTAAAACAATCATTCCGGGATCGGAGTTGCTAAAACTAACTGTACATCTGCCTGATTTATAACCCTCTCCCCAATATAGCGCAGCGCCTACAATTTTTAAAGCATAAAGCGAATGCTTTCTGTGTATTTCTCTCTGCGCAGACTCAAATGCTCTGGCACGTATCTTTGCCCAAACCTGTTTAGGTGCATTTCGATGATTAGCTGCTTTAGCTCTTCCTCTATCTTGATTGGATTTTAACTTTTCAATCTGCTCATCAGTTAAAGGAATGTCCCTAACCCAATTGCTGATTGTACTTTTGGAACATTTAATTTTATTGGCAATAGACCTTACTGACCACCCATTACCACGAAGCCTTCTTGCGCAATCTCTTTCTTTATTTTTCATTTACGAACCTCTGTATTATATTCAGCTCAATTATAATCCATAAGTTCGTGTTTGTCAAAGAACGGAATCTACACTTCGTGTTTTCCCCGCTTATATGCGGCGGGACTAGTTCAACTATGCAACTTTTCTGCACTGGGGTCTAAAAAACTACAGTTTCGTTTATATTCTTTATCTTAAACAACACTCAAGACAATATTGCCTAAGCGCCTTCTAAAACTCTAAAATTAACAAAATAAACAATATTAACTTATAAAGACTTCTGCTTCGCCCCTCTATAATTAAAGACGCAGGCCGGGCCTCACAGCAATTTTACCTGATTTTATTATGAAAATTGGGGTTTATTTGGTACTCATACCTTTAAAAGAACCTATAGTTCGACTCTGCTCACTACAAGCTATAAGCACCCCGCTGGACCGCTACTCTAAAAGCAGTATATTCGGCGAGCCGCATAGGACTGGAGCCTCACATATACGTGACCCCCTAAAACTTCACGCCCTTTGTAGGGCGACGTCCCGAACC
>JBAZGZ010000003.1:0-22341 GCA_041652615.1 Candidatus Omnitrophota bacterium
CGCCTCTCTAAGTGCAAGGAAATACATATCCTTGTGAAGATGTACCGGCACCGCGGCCGGGGCACTTCCATCAGTTTATACGATCCCTTGCCCTCCCGGCCCCTGCCGCCCCCGCCTGTCTACAAGAATATCGTAGCCATGGCCGTCCGGATTCAGGAATATCTGGTAGAAAACCCTCAAAGAACACAAACCGCCGCTGGAAACCATTTCGGCATCACCCGGGCCCGAGTATCACAGCTAATGACGATACTTGAGAAGACCCCAGCCGACCTCATATCCAGCCTAAAAACCACCGAAGACCAAACCCTCATCAAACGATTCTCCGGTAAAACCCTGCTCAAAATAGCCAGCCTGAACACCCCCGAACAACGTCAGACCTATATCGAAACCACACGCAACCGAATACTTTAATCACGCACTACCTGTGTAGCAAATATCTCACAGCTCACAATATCCTGCAAGCACCCCAGCCATAAACCAAAACAACACAGCCAATTGCAGGCTATAAAAATGAGTATCAAAAAAACTATGCACTAAAAAACCAAAAATAGCGCAAAGTACACCTAATACTATATAATCGTGGGATCTTCTAAATGACTTAATGCCTTGCCATAAAAGCAAAAAGAGAAAGCTGATAAAACTTAATAAAGCAAATATCCCGGTTTCTGCCCAAATTTGTAGATAACAGTTGTGGGCGTATTGAACTCCCAACCCTCTTGTATATTGAGAGAAATTTGCCATAAACGTGCCTATCCCCTTACCAAGAAAAGGATGATCCTTAATCATGCCCCAAGCGCCCTTCCATATGGCAAATCTGGATGCGTCCCCATCAGAAGCAAAAATAAAAACTGCTCTTTCTCTAAGTGCAGGAATAGAAATTAACAAAAAGATAAATATACAGAAAATTGGTAAAATTACTTTCCATTTACCAGATAAAATTAACATCAACAAAACCGCAAATAAAAACCCAACCCAACCCCCTCGCGAAAAGGTTAATAAAATACACGCCCCTGATAAAAATAGCCCTAAAGACAAACCGCAAAAAATAACTTTATTTCTCAAGGAAGCCAAAAAATGAGAGTTGCTTTTAATAGAAATCGCTGCCATAAATAAAGCAAATATACAAATCAAATAGGCAGCCAAGCCATTATAATGATTAAATGGGCCTGTAACCGCATTTAAAACCTGCTTTGTTGCAATGATTTGTCTCCCGCGCAAAAACTCGCATCCAAATAAATACTGAGAAATACCATCAACTGCTACAAGGCACCCTGCAAATAAGAAAATCCTCACAATATTTCTTATGCGTTTGCTAGAAGCCAAAGCGTCCTGAACTAGAAAAAATATAAGAATATACTGTCCCCATTTACCAAACAAAGCACGAAAGCTTTTATCAATATAAAGTCCGCTGTTTAATAAAGAAAGCCCACAGAAAATAAAAAAGAGCAAAAGAAAGAAATGAATGCGGCTTTTTATAAACGTAAAGTCAGGAAGGATAATTTTCTTAATGATGAAGGCTAAGAAAGCTAAACCGAAAAATGACTCAATCGCGGCTTTAGAAATAGGTATAAAAAATGCTACCGCATATAAAGAATACTCCTCAACCCTATCAGCAATCACCAGAATCTTTTCTCTTAATGCCATACTCAATATGCGCCTCTTTTTTTAAACACAGCCGGAATTGTCCAATAAAGAATTTGTAAATCTAAAGCAAAAGACCAATTATCTATATACCAAAGGTCCCACTTTACCCATTTATAAAAACTCAAATTGCTCCTTCCCCTTACCTGCCACAAACAAGTGATCCCAGGCTTTATACTAAGCCGCTTCATGTGCCATATATCGTATTTCTCAACCTCATTGTAAAGAGGAGGCCGCGGCCCCACAAGGCTCATATCCCCCTTAAACACATTTAATAACTGCGGTAACTCATCCAAACTATACATTCTTAAAAATTTTCCATAAGAAGTAACTCGGGGGTCATTTTTCATCTTAAATACAGGCCCCGGGACGTCCGAATTCTCCCTCAATACATCTTTCTGCTTATCCCCATCAGCGACCATTGAACGAAACTTATAAAAATTAAAAATTTTACCCTTTCTGCCACAACGTTCGCTTTTATAAAATACAGGGCCGGGGCTATCTAATTTGATTAAAACCCCAACAATAATGAAAAGTGGCGTCAAAATTATAATCCCAACCATTGACACTACAATATCTAATGCCCTTTTGGCAAGTATATCTGTTTTATGAAAATTAGCGTTAACTTCCTTGACAAAATTCAAAAACCCAATATGTACCGTGTCTATACCGCGAAAAAGCGAAGTATCACTATCCAGTAAAACACGTACTGATGTATTGGTTATTTTGCCTATTAAGATAATACGCGAAACTAAATCACGCTGAGAGGGTATGGTGATGTATACCTCATCTATAAAATACTTCTGGATTAGGTTTTCAAGCTCTTCGATATTGCCTGAAAGTATATTATATCCAGCCACATTCCCTGTTTTATGAGTATCAAAGAATCCCACAATTTTACGGCCAAAGTAATGTCTCTTTTCAAGCTCTTGCGCCAAAGTTAATCCTACTTTTCCCGCGCCTATAATGAGAACATTAAGATTATAAAACCCCGTGGAAATCCGATAGCGGATAAAAATTCTCTTTATTGCCCGCCAAAAGGAGAGATTAAAGAACAAAAGTAAGAAACTGTCTATAAATATGAGGCGCGAAAAAAGTTTCATCTGTAAAATAAAGACCATCAAACCTGCTAAAACAGAAGATGCCGCAACGCAGACAAAAACACGCCACATCTCCCTTGAAATAGTCCAAGACCTATCGGTAGAATAAAGCTGCCTGCTCTGTAGAAAAATAACAAGAACTACCCCCCATAAAACAAACAAAAACACGGCTTCCTTTAAATAAGGCAACACCTTAGGAATTAGGCTATTGTTATATTTTAAGCAATAGGGTATATAAAAAGATATGGCTATCAGCAAGATATCTACAAAAAAATAGCTGATACGTATATATTTTTTGTCTTTATACATAATTAAACCGCCCTAAACAAATTGTATGTAGCTTCTGCAATCCTATCCCAATTATAATCTTTATCCAATATTTCCCTATACGCTTCTTTCTCTGCTTGTGAAACGCCCTTTTTTATCAATTCCTGTATTTTCCTAGATAAATCATTGATATCGCCTGCCTTAAAATACCTAAACTCCGGCAAAGAGATTTCTCTGTTTGGCGGGATATCGCTCACCAGCAAAGGTAAGCCATAACTTAACGCTTCTAAAAGAACGATAGGCATTCCCTCATGATAAGAAGGTAAAACAAAAAGGCCAGCGTTAGAAAAAAGCTCCGACAAAGGCTTGCCCGACAAAAACCCGGTCAACACAACACCCGCATCCTGAGCGTCTTTCTTCAATTTTCTACTGTACTTAGTTTCATGATCAGCATCACCGGCAATAACCAGCTTAAGCTCCGGATTATTAATCCTTTTATACGCCTCAACTAAATCATGCAACCCCTTCTCCGGAACAAAACGGCAAGCAGTAAAAACATACCTGTTAGGCTCAAGGCGGTATTTCTTAAGTATCTCATCACCCGGCTCAATCTGAGGCAAAGTAACCCCGTTAGGTATATAAGCTATATCTTTTCGCCCATACTTCTCTTCTAAGAATTTCTTGTTCGTGCGAGAGATCGCAATAACACGATCAGCAAATTTCAAACCAAGAAACTCACCTAGCCTCAAAGCGACCTTTGCAAACTTGCTCCATTTATTTCTTTGATAATCAGACCCGTGATGCGTAAAAATCACCTTCATGCCTAATAATCTGGCAAGAGGTATTAAGATAGCTGGCCCAACAGCGTGGATATGCAAGATCTTAATTGAATTTACCCGGGCTATAATTATTCCCAAAAAGGTATGGACAATTGCCTCAAAATTCTTCTTTTTTGGAGCCCATATATGTTTATAACTGACTCCTTGCCACTGCTTGATTCTCTGGTAAGACTTAATATAAGGCAACCTTGTGCAAACAACCACCTCACAGCCAAGTTTAACTAATCTAGGATATAACTCTTCACAATGCTTCTCAATCCCGCCCTGGACACCCGGAAAGCCACGTATTCCCAAAACAAAAACCTTCATCGTACACAAACCTTCTTGCCCATCATTGATTTAACTTTATTCTTAATTACCCACATAGATACTTTAAAGATATTCTCCTTTATCGCAGGAGATGCTGTTCCTATCATCCAGCAGTTTTTAGGGCAGTTTTTTATCGATTTCCTTATTTTTTCAGCTCTTTGACTATTCCAAATTTGCTCAAAATCATTCTCTTTAAGATTTCCCATGCTATTTTCAACAGATGCTTCATCCATGCCATTACACGATCTTATGTCTCCAAGGGGATCCAGAAAAAACATATCTTTTCCTGCCCCGCAAGGAAGCAAGCGAGGATTTCCCTTAATATAATTTATAAGACCATAATTAAAATACGCCCTGAACCAGTTCTTCACTTTCTCTGTTTTCAGCAACTCATTGATAAGCTCTTCAAAACAGGCAATCATCTCTCCTTGTTTGACAATCTTATTATCTAATTTATGGAAATAATAAGAATTATGCACTACAGCCGTGGCAAATTCAACATTCATAGTCTTTGCTAACTGATACAACTCAATCATATCTTTTGCGTTTCTATCGGATACCGTTATGCCAAAACCTACATCCTTTAATCCCAGCCTCTGGAGCTCAAGCAAAGTGCGCAATCCATGGTCAAAGCCGTCCCTCACCCCACGCAACTCATCATTTGCCGCAGGTAGCCCTTCAATACTTATTCTTATCCCTAAATTTTTGCCTTTAAACCTTTTTGCCGCCTTAACGATTTTTTCAGTAAAATAGCCGTTTGTGCTTACAACGATACGATCAGCCCTCTTAAAAAGTATAGTTATAATTTCTTCAAAATCTTCCCTCAATGTAGGTTCACCGCCGGTTACATTAGCAAATTTTAGTTTAGGAAGCCTCTCAAGCAAAGAAGGCTTAAACTCTTCTTCAACCTTACTCGGATACTTCCAGATGTTACACATATAACATTTGTTAAGACACCTGTATGTAGTAACTATTGCCGCTTCCATTATTTCTCCGCTACAGCAATCAAATTGCTGGCAATTCCTAAAATTCTTTGTTTATATACCTTAACTTTAATACCCACCGGGAAAAGTGAAAGGAATGATCTTTCTGTTAAAAGATTAAGATGATTCACATCAGCCCAATATCCCCTTCCAAGCTTTTTATAAATCCAGAACCTTATTTTTAAAGGAAACCAGTGCGCAAAAGGAATTAGAGTATGAGCCTCTAAAGGAAATCTATAATTGGGCGTGGTGATGAACGCCCTTTTACCTACCCGAATAATTTCTTGAATAAAACGCCTTTGGTCTTCCCTCCCCCCTACGTGTTCGATAACCGCGTTAGAAAAAACGACATCGAAACAATTGTCAGAAAACTCCAACTTTTTCCCATCGCTAAACAGCAACTTAACTTCAGGAAATTTTTTATTAAAATCATTAAATCTTTCTGGATTATCGTTTGTCAACGCAGTAATTCTGTGGGGATGCGAATACCACTGTTCCAAAAAATTTGTTCCCCTTAAGAAATAAGGAGCTACTCCCACATCAAGAATTTCATCCTCGGGCCCTGGTTTCATCTTTGATATAAAGAAATCGTATCTTTTTCTTCTTGACCTTAATGTAGCTTTCTCGGTTATTTTCCAGATAAAACCATTTGGCCATTTCCAGAATTTATTTTTAATCAAGGATAACATTGGTGTTTTCTCATCGCTTTAGAATAAATTTCCATTAATTTTATATAATGTTTTTCTGAATTAAAGTTTTCTTCAACAAACCTTCTCGCGTTTTTACCCATTTCCACAATTTTGTCTTTGTTTTCACTAAGTTTTACTATTTTGCTTCTTAAATCATCTACATTTCCCGCTTCAAAAGTATAACCGGTAACGCCATCTTTCACCAATCCTGGTATCCCGCCAATCCTTGCGCCAATTACCGATTTACCCAGGGCAAACGATTCTATAATTGTTCGCCCAAAAGCTTCATACCACTCAGAAGGAATGACCGTAGCCATTGAAGGCTTTATTTCTTTTTTTAAATCGTCCCCTGTCATATGCCCCTTAAAAACAACATTGCCTAACTTTTCATTCTTTACTTTTTGTTCTAATGCTTCCCTAATCGGGCCGGTGCCAATTATTTTCAATTGAATATCAAGCCCTTTAATTGAATTCAATAAAGTAAACAATCCCTTCTCTTGTGACAACCTGCCAAAATAAACAATTGATTTTTCTTCATATCTGTATTCCGGAGAAAAATCTGCTATATTAACAAAATTTGGCAAACGCACAACCTCGCCACGGAAGCCCATTTCTATATGTTTTTCTTTTATAAAATTGCTTGTCACAATAAAAATATCTATCGTATTGTAAATATGTAATATCTTATGGTGTAAATACATCTCCACAGTATTAAGCAAGCTTTTAGCCCAAGAATCTTTTACACATTTTTTTCTGAAGCAAAAATGGTACCTTCCATTTTTGCAACTTTCGCAAGATTTACCGTTACTCAGCATAGAGTAAGATGCGCAAACAAGCTTATAATCACGCATTGTCATTACGGTTGGGATGTTATATTTTTTAAATACATGTAATATCGAAGGTGAAATCTGATGGGCAAAATTGTTAAGATGAACTATATCAGGCTCGATTATCTTTACCAGTTCCGCAATTTTCCTTTTCGCCTCAAACGAATAAAGGATTTTAAAGGCATTGGACATCTTTTTCTTAATTGATAAAGCAGCTGCATAATCAACATTGTCAACAAAATATTCAGAATAAGGATATTCCGGATTTTTTGGATGCTTCATGCCCCAGTAAAACACCTTATGGCCTTTTGCGAAAAGAAGCCTGCCTGTTTCAAGAGTGCTTATAGCATCTCCGCCCTTAGAATATAAGAATTTATTGACTAAAAGAATTTTCATCTTTCATCCCTAATGTCATACCAAAAAGAATGCTGTAGGTTAATAAAAATGAGGTTATGTTTAAGGTGTTTGTAAATAAATAGAACCCGATAATTATCGGCATTGCTGAAAATCCAAGCAGCAACTTCTTCCTGTATGGATCTTGAGCAAACTTTGCTTGTTTTATGGCAACATGCCATAAAACAATTAATAAGATAACGAAGCCCAATGCCCCGAACAATCCAAGCTCAACAAGGTTCTGAAACCAAAAACTATCAAGCGTTCTACCCCGCTCTATTGCCTCTATCCAACGGGCCTGAAATTGATATTTTTCAAAAATAGGACTTCTAAATCCTGGGGTAATCCATCCTCCGCACATTCCCGGCCCAACCCCTAAAAGTGGATGGTCTTTCCAAATCTCAACTGATTTTAAAATTGTATATCTCCTAAAATAATTCTCTGATGTTAACTCCTCAGCCGTCTTCAAACTAGGAACAAGAATAGCGATGGCTATCATAGTTGCCAAAAAGCATGCCCCTATAATTCTCTTATTCTTTTGAATCAAGAGATAAAAAAATGTAAAAAATAAAGCAGCCCATACTATACGAGAACCTGAAAGGATTATACCTGCGAGCAAAAGTAGATTCTGCCATCGCAAACGGCGTTTAATGCTAAAATCTAAAATAAAAAAGAACAGAGCATAAAGGCCGAATTCATTAGGGTGCCACATTAATGAAGGAGTCCGGATAAAACCAAATCGCTTAAATGTATAAATATATTCAACATTTGCCATCAATTTCTCTACAGGAAATCCCACCAAAAATGCTATCTCCTGCAAAATTGCGAATGTGCATAAGAACAACGCCACCCTATGTAACATATTATACAAAAATAACGTTTTAGTTTTAGGGATTATTAGCAAGCAAAATATAGGTATAGGCAAAAAATTCTTTACATAATTAAAAATAGCCCCACTGCTAATCTTAAACAGCGCCATGTTATACAATGTCGATAAATATCCAATAATAACGATAACCAAAAGAATTACTAACACATACCATGCTTCTTTCTTTATTCTCCCAAGATACGACAAAGAAAAGAAAAATAAGATGAAGGAAAATAAAATTAAAACTTCGTCAACCCACAAAAATTGATATGGAAGATTTAACCACTTCTGGATAGATATTTGGAAGGGAAGAAATACTAAAAGAAAGGCAATTGTCCACCACCCTAACTTTCTGAGCACAAACAAAAAAACAGAATCCGCTTTAGCACTAATTCTTTCCACTATTTCTCTCCAATAATTTTGATATTTCCCCTATAACTCTATCTGCTTTTATCAGTTTCATACATTCCAAAGTACCTTTGGGGCAAACAATCTGTTCGCAATGAAGACAATCGAGATCAGCCTTGATACAAATGTGTTTCTCCTTATCAAACACAGGGCCCCAAATTGCTAAAGAACTCGCTCCCCACAATGAAACAGTTGGGATTCCGAGCATATAGGCAACATGTAAAGGTCCGGAGGAATGTCCAATGAATAACTTAGCTAAGGAAATAACATGGATAAGTTGCTTCACATTGGTTTCGCTGCATAAATCAATGATATGCTGATTATTTACAAGTTTTCGCAGCGAAGACACCAATTCTTTTTCTTTTTTTCCACCAATACATACAATCTTCATTGAATATTTTTCTGCCAAAAATCGGACAACTTCTACATATCGTTCAGTAAACCACGTATGCGAAGGTCTATTAGAACATACGTGTAGCACTACAAAAGAGACATCCGGCAGTTTCCTATTGTTGCTAATTTTATCTAATAATTCTGTTTCATCTTTTTCCGGAATTGTAATACATGGATAAAGACGATCTCTATCAAAAGGAAGTCCTAATCTTTTTGCAATCTGTAGATTTAATTCTAGATGCGTTATCTTAGCTGAAAAAGGAATCTTTTGATTAAATAAAAAACTCAACTTTGGATTTGTAAATCCAACCCTTAGCGGAATTGAGGATAGGTAAAACAATAAAGATACAAAAGAACTGGAATCGCTTGATGCGATAGCAATATCAAATTTGTTTTTTCTTACAATCTTCAGCCATTGCCAAAAGCCACTCAAAGTTTTTAGTTCCTCAATTCCACAAATCCACACTTCGTCTACCAACTTACTTCCTTCTATAAGTTCTTCTCCAATATTTGTAGTCAAGAGAGTTAAATGGGCTTGGGACCACGCTTTCCTTATAATATTTATTGACGGAAGAAAACATACTGTATCTCCAAGCCGGTTAAGCTTGACAATTAAAACTTTTTTAGTGACTGTAATCATATCAATCTTTTTTCTCACCTATTGCTGATATAATTCCTTCAAATATTGGTTTTAGATGCCCAGATCGAATCATCCTAACTTATCTTTTCCGCAATAATCAAAGTGCGTTTTCCAAAATTTCTTGCAAAAGGTGATATTTGTTTTAAAACATCGGGCCCCGGGATTTCAAAATATACCTCTTTTATGATGTTAAAACCTCGCTTGGATAACTCCTTTATGATTTTTGTCGGTTGTTTGTAATCAACGTGCAAATATTCATATATTCGATTATGTTCTTCATCATATTTACTAACACCACTCGACATTTTTCCCCAGGTTTTAATCATGTACTTTAAAGGTGTATAGAATATTTTAAGAATCCCCTTAATAAAAGAAGGGGGGCGTGGAGTATATATACATAGGATCCCTTTAGGCTTCAATATTCTATTGCTTTCCTGAATAAATTTAACAAATTGTTCATAATACAGATGCTCTACTAAATCAGCTGCAATTACTTTATCTATACTTTCAGTTCTTAATTCAAGAGAAGTCACAGAATTTTTTAAAGTTATGACATTTTTAAACCTTTCCTTTTCTACCAATTTATTTACGATGTCTAAAGCATCTTGTGAAAAATCTACAGCGTAAACCAACTTAGCTTTTCTTGTAGTTTCAATAGTAAAAGCTCCTATACCACAGCCAAGATCCGCTATAACATCGGAGCTTTTTATATCCAGATACGACAATACTCGATTAATTCGACTTTTTGAAAAATCGGTCTTTTTTAGATACCTCAAGCAATCTAATTGGTAATAATCTGCTATGTAATCAGATGAAGTTACCCTTATTCCCTTTGCCATTTCTTTATTCCTCTTTTAAGATCGTCAATAAAGTGCCGACAGACAGGATAAAATTTTTGACACGGCTCGGCAGGCCATTCGATACAATCCCGACATAAATCATTATCAAAATCTCCTTTTATTTGTCTTTTTCTAAGTTCTTGCATCTCCTGACCGTTCCATATCTTTATTAAGGAATCTTTCTTGGCGTCTCCCAATATAATCTTCCCATTAAAGTCCCTACAACAAGGAACCACCTTCCCATCCCACAATACCACTACTGAATCCCATAAATAGAAACATGGAAAACGCCTCTTTATAGTTTTATCTTTATACCGATGTGACAATTCAGATAGCTCCTTAATTCCTTCAACTTGATTGCTAAATGTGCTAAATCTTTTTATTACCACATCATCTACACCTGAATTTCTCCACTCATTGACAAATTTTGATATTTCTCTTTCGGTTTCATTCATTAAAATAATTTGTAAATGTACTTGTGGTGTCTTTCTTCCAAGTTCTTTCTTCATTTTTAAAAAATTACCGATGTTTTTTACGGTTAACTCAAAGTCTGAGCCCACCCTTATCTTTTCATAAGTCTGCTTTGTTACACCATCTAAGCAAAGTACTATTTTATATAGCCTTGAACATAATATCTCAGAAATCTTATCCTTTGATAGAAGAGTTATATTAGTAGAAATTTCAGTCTGTATTTTTTTCTCAGCACAATAATTAATAATTTTACAAATATTCTTATCTAACAAAGGCTCTCCCATTTCATGGAGCCTTATAAAAGAAGTATATTTGCTAGTTTGATCAATCACGTTCTTCACGAACTCAAAATTTATAAACCCTTTAGCTCGAGTCATCTTTCTACGTGGACACATTATGCAGTCCAAATTACAAAAATTTGTAGTCTCTAGTGCAAAAATCCGAGGGCGACTAAGACTACATATTAATCTATGGTGATATGAAAATTTTCCTAAAAATCTATTGAACTTCTTCAAAAACCAAAATATGTTCAATTTTTATTCTCCATTTATATTTTTGCTTTTTTTAAAGATACAAAGAGAAAAAAAGCAATAATTGATAGAGTTATGCTAGTTGACAAGGCAATTCCTAAAACGCCAATAAATTGCATCAATATATAATTCAAAACAATGTTGAGAAAGCAATTAAGAATAGCAAGCTTCATAAGAAAATGCGTATTTTTTAAGACTAAGTGGACTCTTGTAAACATTGAGCCTACAACATAGGGAATTAAACCAAAAAGATAGCAAATAAAAATCCATTGCACTATATGAATATATTCAAAATTAAATTTCCCCCGACCAAATGCTAAATAAACAAGAGGTCGACTTAAAAAAGCAAAAATCATAAATACTACTGCACTTATCCAAAAAATAACTTTTGCTGTTTTATTCACTTTTTTCAACAACAATGGTTCACCTTTGTTCTGGTAATAATCTTGACTCCAGTAGGAAAGCACCGCAGGAAAAAGACCTACACACAAAAAAGTTATTGGTATCATATAAAGTCTCTCGCCATAATACAAAACCGACACGCTCCCACTGCCGAGCCAAGATGCCATTATTTTATCTACAATGGGATTTAAACCAACCGCGACCATCCCAATCGTCTGATAAGAAGCTGTCTTTAGAAATTCTTTGACCTTAGGGTCAAGGCTAAATGATAAACCTAATTTAAAAAGTTTTAGCCGTTTGATAACACCTACCAACACCGCGAGGCGAACAATCTCTCCCACAACATACCCTAAAGCAATCGCGTGGACTCCCAGCGCATCCTTGAATATAAAGATGAATCCTATGTTGAATACCGCTCTAAACAAAGGGGAAACAGCAGGAAAAACGAATTTTTTATAGGCATTTAAAGTTCCCGCTAAAATACTTGTCCAGACCAAAAGGATAATTAGGGGGGCCGTTTCAACTAATATCCAATATGCTAAATCCAAACTTTGCTGATCAAAACGGGTGATTACCGATAAAACCGGCTTGATGACTAAAAGAACAATGCTGGCCAAAGCTAACAATCCAATACCGCTTATACCTAAGATTCTTCCTACAAACTTTCCTACATCCTCGTTATTAGAACTTGCCTCAGCAATATAAGGAACGATTATACTTTCTACAACAGGGGCAAAAATCATAGAAAAAAACAGGATTAATCCATAGGCAAAAAAGAAGACGTCTGTTTCAGCGGTTACGCCGAACCATGCGACAATAAAAAACGGAACGAGAAACCCCATTCCCTTGCCCACAGTGCTCCAGCCTGTGGTTGTAATCGTATCCCATACTAGGGCGCGACTACGAATTTGTGTCCAAAGTTTTTTTAGTTTTATTGCCATTTATATCCCCAAACGGAATTTGTTGCGCTCATTGTGTTTTTGAAATTTATTGCTTTTTTTGAGGCGCGCCCTTTTGCCAAAATTCCATAAAAAAGGCCAAAAATATGCCTAGCATTAAACTTAAGATTCCCGCGATTGCTATTACCAAAAGTTTCCGTGGGCCTACGGGGAGCGATGATACTGTGGGTTCTTGAATCATTTTTATATTTAAAACCCCATCCTTCTCCAAATTATTTTTTTCTATCTCTATTTTTTTGTCCTCAATCCCATTTTGTAAATTCTTTATCTGGGTTAAAATTTCTTCCATTCTTATATGTAAATTACTAAGTTCATTATTGAGCTGGTTGGAATAACTGATATTTTGCTGAATTGTTGTTGTAAAAAGAAGCGAAGATATCCCATCTTGTTTTGATGCTTTCAGCAAAGATTCTCTCTGGTGCAATAGTTTTCCCGTGTTTTCTGAGATTGACTTAATTTCTTTCACCAGCTCTTTTTCTCTTTCTTCTAAAATTTTATAACTTTGCTGTCTTTGATTTATTTCATTATTCACAGTTACAATACTATTGTTAATGTTTTCAATTATTTTTACATATTGCTCTTTTCGATTGCTAACTATCTCCTGATAACGAAAAGCTATCTGTTGAAATAATGCATTTAAAATTTTCTTACCAGTTTCAAACAATTTTTTATTCTGTTCAAGGGAAATTTTAACGAAGTACGTATCCTTGAGTTGGGAAACTTTAAGTTTTGACATTGTTTCTTTATCTTCTAAATTCAAAGCCTCTATTATTCTTAAATCAAAAGCGCCTGACTTTATTGTCTCTGCAATATTATTTGCTAAATCTAAATATTGCACCTTTACATCTCCACTGCCCTCGGCTACCGCAATTCCGTATACCGGAGGCTCAATAACCATTGAAACATCATAATTCTTAGGCATGAGAAAGCTTAAAACCGCTGTTATAATTACAGAGGCAAAAACTAGAGATAGAATAAATTTCTTCCTTTTTACAACCACATTGATGCAATCCCTTAAATCAATTTCACCTTCGGCTAAATGCTCCTGCTTGTTTTCCATGCTTTTCCTCCATTTTTTTGTACGCTAAAAGCCCTGCAATTTTAGGCCCCCGTATCTTTCAAATCATTTTCTTTAAGTCATTGCTTCATCTCAGTAGCAATCTCTTTAGCCACATTTACTACACGATCAAGCGCCTGCTTGAGTTCTTCCCATTGTTTCTCGTCAAATTTGAGCCAGGACATAAGCCTCCTCTTCTAAAATTTATACTTGAATGCCGAGTCTCAGTAAATGTCGCAAAATAATTTAATATTTCCTTCGGCAGATTTTTCATACTAATTATTTACCCTTCGTTCTTCCCTGAGGTTTCCCTTTTGCAAAAGGATATGATTTAGACCACTGATCGATGTCATCCTTACGAAAACGCCATTGGCCACCGGCACGAAAAGCCGGAATTTTCTTTTCCCTAGCCAATCTGCGTATAGTATATGGATACAGACATAAATATTCTGCCATCTCTTCTACGTTAAATGCCTTAACGAGCTCTTTCATCGAAAACGCTCCCTATTACATTTTGAAACATATTTTACCACAATACTTTGAATAAACAATGAAAAAACAATGAACAAACAATGAAAAAACTTCATTACCAAAAACAAAAAACCTCCACCAGCTATAATAACCAGCGGAGGTTCAGTGGGATATCAGTGTCTTATACTTTCGCCTGGGCTTTGTCCTTTCTCGATCCCCAGCCGGACTTCCATCTGGCAACTGCACCGGCCATAATCGCATCAACAGCTTTCTGATCCCCGATATTCTTTAACGCCTCGCTCAACTCCTGCTTGTTAAGCACACGGAAGTTTTTAACACCGCGCTCCTTGGCCGCGAGCATAAGTTCGTTGCGCGAGGCCCCGGCATGCAGAACTATGCCTTCTTTAGTCGATGCCGGAGTTGCAACTGAAACCGCCTTCGTGTCTACCGTTTTCCGTTTCTTAACATTCTTTCCCATAGATAATTCCTCCCTGTGTTATATCACCGACTCCTGCAATTTACCGGTCACGACATCGAGCATCTGAAAATGCGACACACTGCCTTCCTTCCATTGCTGTTCAATCGTGATCGACCACTTGCCCAAAGGCATGACCCGCTGAATCTCCCGCAGACGCAACTTTGCGGCCGGAAGATGATCGCGCATCCGGCCCGACACCGGAATGTTTTCGACGTACGTTTCTTCGCCGCCGTTTCTGACGCTGATATACCGCGTCTTTTTTGCCGTCATGTTTTCTTTAACCATAAAAACCCCCTCCTTTTGAGGGTATAGGGCCATAGGGTTTAATAGTTGGCAAGGCCTTTGTTCAGAAATCTACCCGCACCCCAGCCTTGGCACCGACGCCCTTGCGCTCGTCGGATTCCGCGAAACCATACCCCTCGACAAATGGATGAATTTCAAGTCCGGATTTCTTCTCTTCGCGCTTCTGGTCGATCGTCACCTGCGCGCCCGGCTGAGCGATAATATGCGTCTCCTGTCTTGTAGTCTGAGTCGGCATAAAGAAAGCCTTGTAAATCGTCAGCCCGATGAGCCCGATCGCCGCGATGCCGATTGCGTAACGCACGGTCTTAACCCACGGCAACCACTGACCGAAACTACCCAGAAACTTAAGAAGACTGAACTTTTCCTGATCCGCCATTCTTCACCATCCCTTTAATTGAAAGATAAAAAAACATCCCCAGCCCGCCGACTGCCACGCCGAGCGCAAAAGCAATAAGCAACTTAATCGTAATCATTTCAACACCTCCCTCTTTAAATCTTTCCTCAAATCATCAATCGCCCTGATAATCCGATCATTCTCTTTTTCGATAAACCTACTCTGAATATCAAACTCCGCCTTGGACACATACAGGCTTCTCGGCATATGAATTTCGTCATTCGCCAAATGATGAAACAACTTCTCATCAATGCGGTTGACCTGCGTAATGATCGTACCGAGCATGAAAATAACGATCGTCACCAAGACCGGCGTAATAAATTTTGTCCAGTTCCCGTCATCTCGCATGAACCTATCCGATCTTTTTAATATCATCATCGATTAAAGCGATCTGCTCATCGATCTTGTCCCTGCGCCGCACAAACATTTCTTTTGCGCCGGTCAAACTCTTTTTCGTGTGCTCCCTTTTTTCGCCTGAGGGATACGTTACGACCTTCTTCCCATCTTTATATTCAACTGTAACCTTTGCCATTTTTAATCCTCCTGTTTTTAAGATTGCCCGCCACGAACCGGACGCACATAACACATATCCCAAGGTCTGCCCCATGTCGTTTTATAACCGTCATAGGAATACATACACCACGCTCCGTCCGGCCAAGGCGCGCAGATTGTTGACGACCAGAACGGCGTCCATTGATCCGGTGGGTACGCAAAAAACATTGTGTCCCATGCCGGATCGTATCTCGAATGATCAACCATGGACATAAGCTCGTTTATATTCGGCATACGCCAGTCATCATGCCCGGCAAAAACAAAGTTCTCACAGGCATTAATAGCGTCATACCAATACATGGTCATCCCCAGCCCGACCGCCTGCGGATCCTTGATCCACATAAGACCGGTTACCGTATCGACCACAGTGCCGTCGCCGTTATCAATAAACCTCTGTCCGCCGCCAAGCGGATAGCCCATCTGATAATATCCATCATCACCCATCTGATAAATCATCGTCTGGCCGGTCTTGGGCAGGCCGCCTTCCGTGGTTATTTCATTAACCCGGGTTATGATCCTGTTCTTTTTCTGATGCTTAATATGCTCCATTTGAATTCCTCCTTTTTAGCTTTCGTAGGTCACAACGAGCTTGCCCGCGTCATCACCAGCCTTTATCACCCTGAAATCCTTTATGTGATAAATAGACGGAAGCTCGATTATATCGCCTTCCTCAAGCAACACGCCCGATGACGCGCTCGGGTTCTGCCCATTAACGAAATACCGCATCGCCCCGCCTTCTGAACAAACCATAGCGAATGACGCAGACTGACCGCCTGCCGGATTGTAAACAGCCTGGCTCAACGCCTTAGCAACATCCTCAACAACTATCTCCTCGTGACTCATCACTTTTCCCATTGCCGTACCTCCCCTTTATTTAGTTTTGAACGCCTCTAATATTTCCTCATTCTGCTTGGCAACATCCACCAAAACCTGCCCGACCTTGTAAAGCATCCGCTCCCTGCGGTCGCCTAACTCCACCGTCAAATACCTCGCCGCCTCGTCGTGCTCGAGCCTACACAACTTGCAGTATTTCTCGATTGGCTGGGCAAGATCGCCATTGACCTTGTGATGCGTGATCACGCAACTATGGCAAGACGAAGCCGCCGGGCAATTCTTCCAGCAACCGGTGTATTCTTTATTGATGCTCAAAAATACACCCCGGATAAACGGCCTCTCCTCAAAGATGTTGCCCAGCTTGAACACCCGGGCGCTGGCCGCGCGGTGACATGGATACACATCGCCGTCCGACAATATCGCCAGATAGGATTTCCCTGCTTCACAAAAATTCGACTCCGGCGGGACCTCATCATTTACGATCTTGAGTGGCTTATCAATAAACGCGATCTGAAGCGGAATCCCCTGCCGCTGGCAATACCTGCGGTAGTGATACAGCTGATTGAGCTGATAGGCATATTTTTGAACCGCCTCATCCGTCCAGTCCGCTTCCATGACCGCATGGTGCATAATCTTCTGCACCCCCACATCCTGATGCAGAAACTGCACATTGATCGACAACCGGCCGACCGTCTTGGGCGTATACGTCATCCGCACGCCTAAGTCCGGAAACACTGCAAGCATCTTCTTTGTGTTCTCAATAACCTTTGCCCAGTTGCCTTTTCGATGCTCCATGGTCGTGATCTCGTCGCCGTCACAACTGACCTGAACCGAAAACTGAAGCTCTTTAAACTGCCGAAAGACCTCATCATCAAAGAATGTGCCGTTCGTGGACACGCTAAAGACCGCCATGTGCCTGCCGTCGATATCCGGCCAGAGTTCCCGGGCATACCGCGCTAAATCCAATACCGTCTGCGGAAATAACAGCGGCTCGCCGCCAAAAAAGGTAATTTGAAGCCCGTCAGGACTAATTACCTTCATTCGATCTAAAATCTTTTTTCCCTGATCCACCGAAAGCACGCCGTCGCTTTTAGGATGAAAGCAATACTCACAATCCATATTGCATCGCTCTGTCACGAATAGATCGATGCTCCGGATTTCATTCTTATTCTTACCGCCTACTAAACTCTGCATAAACGCTCCCCTTTCTCGATCTCGATGTACCGCTTGGTTATTTTGAAAAGCACCCGGCACATCTTGCAAAACGACGGCTCGGGCTTAAACATATCGCCCATCCATTCAAGGTTCAGCCCAAGGCATTTGTTGCGCGGGCATAAACCGTAAAGCTCACATCCTTGACAATGCTGACCCAAATATTTCTCCCGATCCGCATCGATCGCCCAAGCCAAGTCCAGCCGTGAATAGTCAATTCCCGAATCGATATCTCCCAGCTTGTTGTGCTGGCAAATGTACATGTTATCGCACTGCCAAATGCCGCCAGCGGTATCGATAAACAACCTCTCCAGTCCTGACCGGCAATAATGGAAAGGCCGCACCTGCGACTTAAGTCCAAATTCCATAAAATATAGATTGCTGTGCAATGCCGGATTCATAGCCTGATACAAAACCTCATCATGGCGATATTTCTCAAGCAGACGAAAATACTCATCCGCGAACCTCTCCAAATCTTCCTCTTTATGCTCAACCCGGGTTGCCAAGTCGATCGTGATATTGCGTGTCACGTTCTCAACCAAATAATCAAAGTCCTCAATAAACCGGTCATATTGCGTGACCATGAAGTTCACCGTATTGGCAGGGCTATCCTTAACCAGCCGAAATGCCCATGGCTCTGCCGCGACCTTCTGACGCAACCCGCCGTATTTCTCATAGCCATTGCCAAGCGACCACGTGATCCCCATATTCCTGTGCGCCATGAACCAGTTGAACATCTCCTCTGTCACGGGCTTGCCGCTTGTGTTCGTATGAAACAAAAACTGTGGATACTTTTCCACGACCGCTTTGATGACCTTCATATTGAGAAGCGGCTCACCACCCCAAAAGAAGATTGAGAACTTCGGATCCAGCTCAAGCTGAGAGAACACAAAATCGAGAATCCGAAACGCCATCGCCTCGCTCATGAAGGCGGGGCCCAACGCCTCCCGCTTATTCCGCTCAAAAAGCCCGCGCCGGTAACAGAAACTGCACCCCGCGTTGCACGCGTGTGTGAGGTACAGATAAATAGATTTGTAGACCGGCGTTTTCATTTAATCCCCAGTTCGATCGCACGGCGCGCGATGTAATCAAACACGAAATACTCGACTCTGTTCGCCCAGCAATGATTGGCCGCTGGCTTCAACGGATTACCAGTCTTGATATAATTCTCCGCAAGGCACATAGCGCGAGGGCAAAGTCTTATATCTTTAGCCTCACAAACCTCACAGTCCCGGCAATCCTCGTATAACCCTTCGATCCACTCGCCCATCTTCTTAAAAAACAAACCCGTTTCATTAAAACCATTAAACACATCGCCAATCTTGAACTCTGGAAAGTTGGCGAAGAAGTCGCAAGGATAAATCTCACCTCTGTTGTTGATCGCCAAATACATATACCCGCATCCGCAGAACGTAGGTGGTACGTCCTTGATCGGCAATCCTTTGAGCCTGCGGTAAATGTTATGGTGAAAAACTGAATCCCACTGACACCTGCCAAACTTAGGCGCGCCTTCAAAGTAAACGTAATCGGCGACACGCTTGAATAATGCCTTGAATGCCTCGTTCTTATCCTTAATACGATCCCAATGCCGTGCGGTCGATATCCGCACAACCGGAACCGGATACTCAAAAAGATATTTGATATCCTCAAAGATTCCCTGCTCGTCCGGATCATCGATAACGAAATGCACATCACCGCCGTTATGCCGAACCACATCAAGCGCGGGCTTTGCCGCTTCCAAATATCCTTTGCCGAACTTCTGCTTCAACGCGCCGATACTGACACTCACCCGAAGCGTTCCCTTGCGTGACTTAACCCACTCCCTCGCTTCGGCATTCTCAACCAGCACAAGGCCATTCGTTGTGACCACATAAGGAAACATCGGATAGGTGTCGACTAAATACCGCACCATATCGAAATTCACAAACGGCTCACCGCCAAAGATGCTGAATTTAATCTTGGACTCATCAAACGTCCGCACCACAAAACCCATGGCACAATCGATAATCTCCCGCGTGATCCCGCTGTCCTTCTGCCGAAATTCCCGAGGCTGATAGCAATAAGGACAATGAAGATTGCAATCCTGCGTCATTAAAAAATAAATCGTCGTGTAATCCGGCTTATTTGCGGTTACGGCATCAACGTCAAACTTGCCGTTTTCTTTGTAGCCTTTAATCACCTCTCGGCACAATGACGGCAGATCGCCTGTTGATTTGCTTTCTTCCAAAGTAAAAACGCTCATTTCCATTCCAAGTGATAAAGATTCGTATCAACCTCAACCGTCTCGAATCCAAGACGGTCTTTGATATTTTTCTTCTGCTCATCGGTCAGAGGCATAATGCCCGCGAGATACAACTCGCCTTTTTTCTCGCCAGATATAAAGAAACTGAAATTTGCAATCTTGCCGCGTTCATCGATGATCCCCAAATCTTGAATGGTCAGCTTTAACGCATTGCTGAAATCCTCTGGCTTATCAAACCGCCCCTTCGTGAACCCATTAACCCGCTGATCATCAAGATTCATCCGCACCCAATAA
This sequence comes from Candidatus Omnitrophota bacterium, assembly GCA_041652615.1. Taxonomy (GTDB): domain Bacteria; phylum Omnitrophota; class Gorgyraeia; order Duberdicusellales; family 4484-171; genus JAJYOP01. The sequence continues at coordinate 20,396 of JBAZGZ010000003.1, forward strand.
ATGAGTTCGGTCACAGGATTGTCCTTCGTGTCTTTTGCGACCTTCAATGTCTTTGGCTTACTTGCCTCAAAACTCGAAAACATATATCCTCACCATGTGTACGGATTGCATTTGCAATTCCAGTCCGAATGCACCGCGCCCCAGTTATACCCGGGTGGCGTATAGTTACACTGCGGCGACCACGGCACATATCCATCCCAAGGTGTCGTGTTTAACGGCTCACCGGAAGCCGTTTTATACGGATGCGTCGTCCCCCCGGGCAGGTTGTAACTCGCGCAAATCCTGTGATCTACCATGCTGTGATGACACTCGCTGTATTTGTGGTCATCGCAAGCAACCCCCGCGTGCGAACACGTCTGATAGTAATACCCGCAATCCGCGCAATACTGACACTGTTCTGCCTCACAAATACAGCCGGTCATTAACGCCTGCAGTTTCGACCGCAATTCGGAAACGTGATCATTCCTCGCCTTAATGGTGTTCGCCGTAAGCGTCGGATCCGTAAAATCCATACACCCGGACGAATCTTGCACGCAATACCCCGACTCGCCCCTGCCGGTCTTAACGTTCTGCAACTCCACCCGCAATTCAGCGACATGATCGTTGCGGATTTTAATAAGATCAGCTGTAAGCGTTACGTCTGTAAACGTCGCTGTCGACAAACCCCGGCGCGTGAACTCCAGATTGACCTTTGTCCGCAGTTCCTCGACATGGTCATTCCTTGCCTTAATCGTATTGGCGGTCAAAGCCGGATCCGTCCACGTCGGCGTATTTACCGGACACTGTTTTGGCGGTAATTTATGCTCTGGCATCTATCCTTTACTCCGCATACGTCGCGTTCGGGAACGCGAACTCTAAACCTGTTTCATCAGCCTTCACCCTGACAGACTTTCCTGCCTGCCCGGTATAGTTGGACGGACAATCCGTCAAGGCAACGAAAGACGACATCCCCAGTAAAAACAAAGGCCGGACATCCTTATATATGTAGGCGTCGTTAGGATTAGCGTCCTTGCTCTCATAATCCACGACTTTGGTCATTGTCGGCTTGCAATACACAAGGCATATCGGAAACTTCCCCGATGGAAACGCTGGCTCTGCCGGGTTAGACGCCTCCGCGCCGGTCGTCCATTCCAATACGCCTGCCGAGTTGATCGTCAGCAAATCGATCCTTGGATTAGCACCCGGCGCTGTTATAAGCGATGATGCCCCGCCTGCGTAAGTTAACCTTGTTGATCCGATATAAATGTTCTGATAAAACCCGCCGACCAAAGCCGAAGCAACCGCCACATTCATTCCGCACACTGCCGTAATGGTGTCGAATAGAAAAGTCTGGGAAGCTGGCAATTGATAAAACCCAAAATCGGTAATATTTGACAACACTGCCGCTGTGCCGTTGTTTCCATCAGGCGTCGCCAAGGTTAGAGTGTCTTTTTTCCAAGTCCCCGCCGTCCCATGAGAAGTCAAATTCCAATAGCTCACATGCCCAAGGTTATCTTCAAGGAAGAACCTAAAAGTCTGACTCGCGCCTGAGCACCTCTCCCATAGCGTAATCTGTTTAAAACTGGACAAATTAACGCCCTTAATAAGCGTGACCTGCCGGTTAGGCGTCGCGTCAATCACACACTGCAAGGCATAATTACCTTCCTGCTTCGTAGTTGAACGCGTAACCGTCACGCCAGTTCCCGACCATTTGGCTTGAGCCACTGCATCCGTTGAATACTCAAGGTCATCCAATACCATTGATGACCGAGGCCGTAACGCAAACAAATCTCCTTGAAATAAAGCCCGCAAAACATTGCGAACATTTTCCAGCGACATAGAACCTGTCGGCTGGTTTGGATCGAAAATATGTCTTTCCATGATCAACCTTTCTTCTTAATAATTTCCGTATCGCATGCCGGACACTTGCCGGTGTACGCTTTGGTTCCGTTTTTCAGCGTGCTTTC
>JBAZGZ010000004.1:0-18387 GCA_041652615.1 Candidatus Omnitrophota bacterium
GCGGCAGCATATCACATTCCACGGGAAAAGATATGTCCACTCGAGGGTATTTTCTACGGTCTTGCATAGATGTTTTTATCCCCTTGTAATCGTAAACGCTTAATCCTTCCATAAGCAGAAAACTGGACCCGTGGCTAAATGCACAAGTCCAGCTTTTTCTTGTTTAAGAGATACCATATTTTTATGAAAATTACAAGCAAACGTTTACATTTAATGAGCACAGCATTTTTTCAAGCTGCAAGCAGCGAAGAAAAAATGCTAGTGCGAATTAACCCCGGCGAGGTCGTCAAAATTATCGAAGAAAATTTTGACGTATATAGCCGAGCCGGGGTAATGAGCTATACACAAAACGTATACCCAGCTTAGAAAAACAGAATTTTACAGCATCTTCTGTGAGGCGGGGTAATGATATTAAAACATAGTAAAGAGATAATAAATCCAAGCCTTTCCACGACTATCTCCCGTATCACAATCATGGCATAAGACATGATATTTCACGGATATCTCCTATTACCCTATCCGCATGCGAAAGAAATTTCTTAGGTAAGCTCGTAGAAACCGCGATACAATACATTCCGGCACGCTTAGCCGACAGAATACCGTAAGGGGCGTTTTCAATGACCGTGCACAAACCGGGTTTTATCTTAAGCAGCTTCGCCGCTTTTAAGTAAGGTTCCGGATGAGGCTTTCCTTTTTTTACACTATTACCCGCCACTATTACCTCAAAACAATCATATAGCTTCCGGGGGAGTATTCTTTTTATTTCATAATCAGGAGTACCGGTAACAAGAGCAAGCCGATACCCCCTTTTTTTAAGACAAGATAAGAGATCCTGGGCTCCTTTAAATATAAAACGCTTAAAATATTTCTTAAATATTTTCTGGCGCGCGGAGAAAACCTCCGAAAGCAATTTCTTTGTAGGTTTTATGCCTGTTTTATTGAAAAAATCGCGTAAAGACCTGTCCCACCTCTCGCCTTCTTTAACATAAACATCGAAACAGCTCACGCGTACATCATAAGACCTCAGCGCTTCATACCAAGCAAGAAAATGATACGGCATAGAATCAACGATTACGCCGTCCATATCGAAAATAACCGCTTTTATTTTATCAGACTTTATCATCTTTATTTTCAGACGACAGATGTCAGAAGTCAGATGACAGATATTAAAAACAGTTTTTTTCTACCATCTGTCTTCTGTCTTCTGACATTCGCTTGTTATTTATAGTATTACTAAATGACTTTATACACCAAATCGTTTTCGTGCACGGGCTGATTGACCTTAATGCCTATTTCAAGGCCTTTTTCGGCAAGCATAATGTCTTTGTGGTTATACTGCATGGAGCTGATAACCTGCGTAAATTCGACACCCTTTCCTTTTATACGGATATGTTCACTTATGGCGAGCGGTTTTTTAAGCTTTATAATTCCTACTGAAATCTTATCGAAATAGTGAGTAATAATGCCTATCTCTTCTTCCTTCAGGACTTTTAGGGAAGGCTTCACCTTCCTGGCCTTCCTCTTTACAGCTTTTCTTTTTATGGATTTTTTTGCTTTTTTCTTCGGCTTCTTCGATACCTTTTTTCTTGCCTTTCTTCTAGCAATCTTTTTTACAGCGCGCGATTTGTTTTTTTTCCTTGATTTACCAATACGCTTTTTAAAAGGTTTTTTTGCTTTTCTTTTGTGTATTTTTTTTACTTTGCGCTTTCCTTTGAATAATTTTTTAAAAAAATTAAAAAATGCCATAATTTACCGGTTACGAATATTTTCAATCCATAAATTTAGCGTTATCACAAAATCTGAATAAAGCATTTCTTCAGCTTGGCTACGCTTGGCATTTTCCGCTGACACATAATTTACGCGTTCTTCCAAGTTATTATGAATTATCTCTGTTATAGGCAAAACCGCGTTTTTTGTATTCCCTACGCCATCCCAATCATCAGTAACAGGAAACCCCTCGCCTTTAAGGACCAGATCATAGGTAGCATCAGCCAAAACCCATTTATTTTCTATGTACGCTTTAGAAGCAAGATGGTAGGTGCAAGGTAAATGTTTGACAATTTTTTTCAACTCATCAGTATATTTCAAAGGTTGTTCACTCCATTTAAACGGATAAGTAACATACTTTACCGGTATATTTAATTTTTCAAAAAGCATCGCCAAGAGAAAATGCTTCGGCTGGCAGGAACCTTTATTTAATTCCAGCATCCCCGATGGGCCAGTTTTATAGTCGCGTAATTTTGGAACAATAGCGTAAGGAATATCACGAATGTGTTTAAAAATCGAGATACGCGCCTGGGTTTCATCTAATCCTTTTACCCATTGCTCAAACTTATTAGCAATTATTGTTTCTTCCATTACCACCCACCTCCTCCGCCGCCGCCACCGCCACCGCCGCTTGAACCGCCTCCACCACCGCCGCCGGAACTTGAGCCGGGCGCAACCGATGAAGAAGAAATCGCCGTAGCGAACCCTGATCCTAGACTTGCAGCAAAACCTGCGACGCTAAAGGCTCCAAAGCTTGCGCCGGCATACCAGGAAGGATGATAGTGTTCTCCGGATGCGCTGGCTCTTTCTAATACTCCGGAAAATCTCTCTGCCCATTTCTGCTCAACATCCAATGCCAACGCATAAGGAAGATACTTTTCAAAAAGCTGCGGTGTTTCTTCCGGAGGATGTAAAACATTAAGACGGTTTTCCTCCGCTACCGAAAGATACATTTTAAACCCTTCGATCCTATCCATTATTTTCCTTCCCATAAAAGTAGGCGCTTTTAAAAGGTAATAGAATAATGCGTTCGTAATGATAACCGCTAAAACTATTGTCATAATTAAAAATGAAGTGGAATACAAAAGCATACTTATCCCAAACATTTCGCCCATTAAAAACGGGATGCTAAAAAGCGTCAAGAATATTGCCTCAGGAATTTTAGCTGCGTTTTTAAGAGACGCGCGCCAAAGCGAAAACGCCGTAAACAATAGCGCAAAAACTCCAAAAGTCCAGCCTGAAAGCCATACCGTCATAAATAGAGCTATGGGTAGTTTTTCCGGATGCCCTGAACCTATACTTTGAAAAACCACGCTTACAAACATTAGCACCAGCGACAGGACTACGCCCGGAATAAAATGTTCCTTATTTGTGAGAAAATATATTTTTTCATAGCGAAGCCTAAGGTAATCCTTGATGTATTTTATTGCTTTTTTCATAATACCAAAATTGGTATTTTTTAGTTCCAGCTTTTTCCCTGAAGCAAAAATAATCTCCGACACGCGAATTTCATCTTTCGTTAACAAGCTCCTGTCACCGTCGTTCTTCTCTAGTGTATACTGCCACTTTTCTTCGCTGATCTTAAGCGCTCCCTTGACAGCCATATCAATAATCGTTGCCGTAAAAATCTTATCGTCATAACCCATTTTCATTATATAACGCATATCCGCCGGGGAAAGTTTTGCCGGAGGTTCATACAAAGGTATTATTGTTCCTTTTTCAGGATCCTTGCCGACACGGCCCCAAACAATTAAATAGTAGCCGATCAATATAAATAGACTCAACAAACCGATTATGCCTCCTGAATTATCGCGAAAAGCATATTTTATTTTTGTTTCCAGCGTCGGTTCCTTTACATAGCCTTTTGGCCAGGTAAGTACAATGGTCAGGCCTTCTCCGGATGCTAGCGGCCTGGTTGTAGTAAAAATTGTCCTTCCCAGAGAATCTTTTGAAATAGCTACGTCTTTTCCTCTAGAACCTCGGTAGCCGGTATATCCCGTTGTTTCTAATAATTTATATCCCGCGTCTTGCGGCAGTGCAATCATTGCTGATACTTCATCTATCGCAAAAAGCCATCCGTTTCCGGTAACATTCCAATATAGCTCATCAAAACCTTTGAAAAAACCAAGCTGCCGGTCAGTTTTATAAGTGATGGTATATAAATATTCTCCGGGTGTAAGATAGACATCTTTATTACCGATATAAACTCTTTTCCCGTTACTTAAACTTGTCACCCGGTAATCATCCCGCAAGCCGTTACGCAAAACCTCTATCACGTTAAAATCAACAATAAGATCATTACCATGCCTGCCTTTGTAGTTTGTAGGAAAATCGCGATATATTCCGCGCTTAATCTCCTTGCCTCTTGCGATAACTTTTATATTTTCCGTTACTGTCATCGTTGAATCCTCATTGACTGTCACTTGAGTATCATAGGAAAGGATACGTTCGCTTTGAGAGTTTTGAGCGTAAGAAGGCAATGTCGCCAAAAGACAGATAAAAAATAATAGAATAATTTTTCTAAATTGCATGCTTCAACCTCCAAGTTCTATGTCGGGAGATTTACGTTCTGTGACATATTCTATTTCAAAAAATTGCGCAGGTTCAAAATGAAAAATATTTGCAATTATGCTGTTAGGCAAAGTTTGGATACTGACATTGTAATCGCGCACTGTTCCGTTATAATACCGGCGCGACATTTGAATATTATCCTCTACACTGGATAGATTTTTTTGAAGGTCAAGGAAGCTCTGGTTGGCTTTAAGGTCCGGATAATTTTCGGCAACGGCAAAAATACTTTTTATGGCTTGAGAGAAATTATTTTCCAGGCCGGGATTGCTCTTATTATCTTTTGAATTTACAATCTCGTTTCTTAGAGCGGTTACCTTTTCAAAAACTCCCTGTTCATATTTTGCGTAACCCTTAACCGTCTCGACAAGATTCGGTATTAAATCATGCCGCTTCTTCAATTGAACATCGATATCGCTCCAGGCCTCTTTAACAAGAAAACGGTATTTTATAAGCCGGTTATAAATAATGGCAAAACCAACAATCAACAATAAAAAAACTAAAATAATTATCCACATAAATGCCTCCTGGAACTATTTTAACAAAAATGCGTTTCTATTCAATGAATTACATATTTTAATGACTACTTTGGACTGTCTTCGCTGAGTAGACTCAAAAGAAAACTGATAATACTAAAAAGTAGCGCCCCAAAAAATGCCGGCCAAAATCCGGTTATAATAAATCCTTTTACGATTTTAGAAACCAGATAGAAAAGAAATCCATTAATAAATAAAGTAAATAAACCTAAGGTAAGCACATTTATCGGCAAAGTTACAAGGATTATAAGCGGCCGTAAAAATGCGTTGATTATTCCAAGAACAAACGCGACAACCACTACTATCCATGGATCACTTATTTCAATCCCCTTTACGATATGCGCAACCATAAGTATACTTAAAGAATTCACTCCCCATCTTACTAAAAATCTACTCATATTTCACCTCCACTTGCACAGATAATCACAAATATTGCAAATCACAATACACAAACCACAAATTACAAACAAATCACAATTCCAAAATTACAACAAACAAACATCTGTTTATAATTTTGGAATTGTTTATTGTGTATTGTTTGTAATTTGTACATTGTAATTTGTGATTTAAAACTATTCTACCGGATAGCCTAGCAATTCCTTCCAATGTTCTTGCCAGCCCTTTGTGTGGGTTGCGCTCTTAACTACTGTGATACGTTTAAAATCTTTATCATCCATACGCTTGACAAAAGACTCAGCAATAAAACCCGGAACAACTTTATCATTAGCTCCGACAAAATGGCGCTGAGGTATTTTTTTTAACTCCTGCGCAACATCGATCGGATTAAGCGATCCGCTCAAAATACTCACATTGTGATGTTTGTTTACCGCATCGGAATCAAGATTGCCTGCGATAGTGCGTAAAGACACTACATCTTTTCTTTGCGCGGCAGCTAAAACAGCTATAGCTGCCCCGCCTGAGTAACCAATCAAATTAATTTTGTCTGAGCCGGCAAGATAGGCCAGTTGGTTTATCGCTTCGTTAACAGATGTAATTACTTCTTTTGAAAAACGCTTACCCGACCAATAACTGCTTTCAGGTTTTGAGGCACCGCAGGACATCGGGTATTGCCCCGGACGCGAAAGATAAGCTACATTTGGACTTGAATCTATCGCGGCAAGCTCTAATACCAGCGGGTTTCTTGGCGTAGGATCTTCTGAAAGACGTGCGCAATTTCGCCAGGCGCTGCCGTCACCTTCGATATAAATATTAATCGGCTGCTGCGGCTCTCTAAAACGGTAATAGGCCATAAGAGTAAAATCTTTTGTCTCGAGGCAGGCTTTTCCAAAGTTATTATCTTTTACAATTCTTTCAACGGCAATATTTTTGTTATTCAAAGACGGGGCGGCGCAAGCAGTAAAGAATAAAACCGCAACAACAGGAGCTATACTCAATATACGATAAAAAATGATTCTAATCTGCGTAATCATACTTTTAATCTGCGTAATCATACTTCGACAGGCTCAAGGATACCCTTGAACAAGCCAAACGCGTCGAAGGGTTATTCTCCCCTAAAAATCATATCTGACATTAATCATGCCTGAAGACATAAGAAGGCGTATCAGCGAAAGAAGCAATCGGCATGCCAAAGAGAGAAAAAAATACAAAACTAACAGTGATAGGATATTTCAATAAATTCATAACTCCCCTTTGTTATATGAAATTATTATTTTTACCTTACCGCTATTGATTTTTAAAAACCTCTACCGTATTCGCATTGCAATCATTGCCACCTTAAAGTGTGCGGTTGGCCGTCAATTATCAGAATCACACTGTCCTCACGTATCTTTACAATCAGTGCGCCTCTAAAACGTTCACCTTCCTGAAGTATTTCTCCGTTAATAATTACACTGCTTTTACCTTTTGGATTAAAAATAATACCGTCAATCTTAAACGCCGCAAGAACGCTTTTAGAGGCTACCCGATTATCTTTTTCGGATTTTTCTGCGCCGCGCCATAACTCATTGATCCAATTCGCGGCTTCAAGATATACCGGTAAAGGCGCAAGCCTATGCCCGCCATCAAACTCTATCCACTTAGTAATCCAGCCAAGGCTATCCATGGCTTCTTTGTCCCGTTTCATCTCCTTATAGCGAAAGTCCGTAGGGCTTGCGAGAAATGCCGCGATCTTGTGGCGCGGATAATTTGATTTTTTTTCAAGATAATAGTCATTAATCATACCGGTATTTACGATTATCGCGGAAACCATCGATGGATAAGTATAACTAAAAGCATGCGCGCCCATTGCTCCTCCGGAAAATCCGGTTATGATAATTTTTGCCTTATCAACAGGAAATTGCCCGCAAACCGCCTTAAACGAATCAGCAAGGCCGGCTAAACTTTGATTCATATCTATACCGTTCTTAAATTCTTTAGAAGCAAGTATTATCCATTTGAACTTATCTGCGGCCGGAGACCACAAGTTAATCATACCCTGAGCATCAGCCGAAGGCGATAGCGCCATTACCAATGGGTAGGCTTGTGTTGTTTGGACCCCTTTGGGCAGATATAAAATATATTTTGGATAATCTGTTTGCTCTTGCGAGAAACAAATCGAAGACGAAAGCAGGATTAGGCAGAAAAAAAATATGTTTTTCTTCATTTAGTGAAGCCTCCCCGGTCTATAACCTTGAGGCTTCCTCCTCGAGCAGGAATCAACAATTACATTCATCCAGCCCTTGTGCACAAGGGCTGGATTCATCCCCCGGACTAAACCTGGGGATTTCTGCGATGGATTAAATCCGGATTGCAATCTAAGAATATTTTAGGCTAAAACAAAACAGATGCAATGTATTTTTGTTAATAAAATAGTAAAAAAATAAAGCGCCCCAAAAGAGGCGCTTTATTCATAGCTTTTAAAAAACTACTTCACTTCATAAATCGTAAGAACCTCTCCGGTATCGCCATCCACAAATACCCAGATATCCCTGCGAATATTTTCTTCAAAATCAAAATATACCGTGTGATACTTCTTTTCGCTTAAAACCCCTTGCGGAAGATTTCCATAATTGGGATCCTGAGGATTATTTATTACTACCTCTCCCCACGCAGCCCATGTTTCATTGCCTTTATCATAAGTTATAACTGCATCTTCAAAAGCTATTGCCTTACCCGTAAGCGCGTCCTTTGCTACAGCGATTACCTCTGTCTCAGTTAAGTCTTTAGCAAACACAGGAGATACCAACATAACCATGGCCGCAAACAATAAAACAATAAACCCGCTTTTTCTACACATAACTACCGCCTCCTTTTTTACCTATACCGCCCTAAAAACATTCCACCAATGACATCTTTATGCTTACAGACAAAACAAACAATACTGTCTACTCTTTTAAAACACTAAAGGTAATAAAACTTTTGTCGCTTTTTAATCCACTGTCTGTGACCTGACGCAGGCTCCAGGTATAAACCCGGCCATTTTCGAATAAGCCCGCGTCAATCTTGATTGAAGATTGGCTAAACGGCAAAATCTTGTGAAGCATCAGGCCATCGCTAAACATCTGACTACCTTTGTATAAATTAAATTCATAACGATCTATGCCGATATCCGCGTGCCACCATTTAAATAGAAGCGTATCGCCTGATAAGGCAACCACGTCGTTTATCGGACAAACCAGACGCGGCTCAGGCGGCTTCTCAAAGGAGCGTGCCGGGCCAAAAGAAAAATTTCTCGCGAAAAGCGGCGCGACGCACAATGAGATTAAAACCAGTGCCACCAGAAATTTAGTTTTATTTCTCATATATCCTCTTTTAAGAAACCACCTACGCGTTTGATGCCGCAACATAGCTATTTTGTAACTATAAAAGTATTGAAGCTTTTTTCGCTCTTTAATCCATTATCGCCAACCTGACGTAAAGTCCAGGTGTAAGTCTTTCCACTTTCAAACGAAGCCGCGGGAACCTCGATTGACGATACGTTAAAAGGTAAGATTTTTTCAACAATTACCTCGCCGGATGAGCCACCGCCCTTATAAAGCATAAATTCATAGTGGTCTATACCGATATCCGCGTGCTGCCATTTAAACTGCAAAGAATCTCCGCTTATGTCAACTTCGGGATTTATCGGATAAACCAGGCGGGGAGCTTCAGGAATGTCAGCGGTATTCGAACGGCCCAAGGCAATGCCACTGGTAAAAACTGTAACTATCGACAATAAGACAAGAATCGCTATAACTGGAAATTTTGTTTTACTCATACATCTCCCCCTTTTGTGTTAAAAGTTAGGAAAGTTATATAAAGATTCCCTGTATTTGATCTCAGATTAGCTATGACGTGGCATTTTTGGGTTGAGGCTTCTGTTTGAATGCGCTTAAAACGGATTAACGGCAAGTTATTTAATCTCCGTCTGAAAATTTTTTATCAAGGATATCGACAAAATTCCTTATTTGGGCCCTATCATCACTCGAAAGGCCATAAAATTGAATACCGATGCGAAAATGGTCCGGAGGCAAAGCGGTTGAGTAGATAACCTTACCTTTTATGTCCTCTGCGCCATAAAAATCAATACCCTCTTTCTTATTGTCGGCTAAATTGAATCGCACACACAGCACTGTCGTTACGGGGATCTTTACTCCCGACAAAACCGCTATGCCTTCTTCGCTAATATCGATGATTGCCGCCTGATGCTCCGCGCTGTCGGTTTTAATGCGTACATCCAGGGAATCGTCCTCACGATAAACAACAACAAGGTTCACCCTTATGCGTTTGAACCTTCTCCTTTCTGCTCCACCGTATTTAGAAGATTTTTCTTCGTTCATAATAGTATTTATATTATACTAAATTTACAATATTGTAAAGGATTTTTGGTATTACATGTGATTAATCTCTCATTTCGGGCAAAAACCGGCTCTAATCTTTTCCCTTGCCAAAAGCCGATTTTATGCTATACTCCTAATTCACGTAGACAAAAGCGTTATGTTCATTGAAAAAGTAAGAGTTGGTAGGGCTATTCGTAGACGGCTTTTATGCGGACCCCTGCCAAAAATAGAGAGGTATAGTTAAACGTTAACCGAGATTCTTTGAAGTTTAAAGGAGAAAAACACATGGAAGAGCAGAAGAAATTGTACATAGGCAACCTAGAATTCGGCGTCACGGAAAGTGACCTGAAAGGGCTTATCGAAGGAAAAGGGATAAGCGTCAAAGAAGTAAAAATTATTACTGACAAATTCTCCGGCAGGTCAAAGGGATTTGGTTTTGCCGAGTTTGAAACCGAAGAATTAGCCCAGCAGGCAATCGATGCCTTAAATGAGCAGGAATTCAACGGCAGAAAGATGACAGTAAACAAAGCACGTAAAATGGAACCACGCAGCAACAACTTTGGTGGCGGCGGTGGCGGCGGAAGAAGTTCAGGCGGTTTCAGGGAAAAAAGATATTAACAAATTAATTAACTATTAGAAGACGATCATAAGTTAACGAGCTAGAGGGTAGAAGAAAAAGCCGTTCTTTCTTCTATCCTCTTCCCTCTCTCTCTTCTTTTTACAAAAGACAAAAATTCAGCTTACAATAAAAAAAACCCTTGCAGTGGAAACATTGCAAGGGTTTTTTATTTAGCTCTTCGGTTAATTTTTATTCATTATCCTTTTGCGGGTACTTCTGTTTTATCAAACCCACCAGAGCATCAACGGCATTAGCGTGACTTGTTTCATCTTTCATCAATTTAGAAAAAATTGCTTTTATCTGGGAGTCATTTGTTTTTCCTTCTAAATCACAATAGACTCTCATCATTTTTCTTTCAACGTCAATCATCTCCTTAAGGTATTCCAAATAATCTTCCTTAGAAAGCATCTCTTTTATCCTCTTTAATCTTTTTAATCAGGCCGGCGACAAGCACCTTATGTCTTTCTGACTCTCCGGCAAGATTACCGAATACGCTCCTTGCTTTAGCAATAGTTTGCTCGTCCCAGCCAGTCCAGAAAATAGCCAAATCCAGATGTTTCATATAAATCGGGATAGATTTTTCCTCTGCTATCAACGCGCCTTCCAATTCTTTTAGTAAATCTTCTTTTTTAATCATTTTTAAAAAAAATCCTAATTAACCTTGTCTTGGAAATAATTGCTTCGTAACTGCTCTTTTAACTTTTTTCCCGCAGCAGTATCCGGGCTAAAAGACCAATCTGTTTCTTTGTCACAGTTAAAAATAATAAAACCTTTGATATTTTTCATCGTTTTGATATTTTTAAACGCTTCCTCTATCCACAGACCCTTATCTCCGCCGCTTGAAGTAGAGCTGAATTCGGCAATTAAGACCGGCTTTCTGATCTTTTCTGTAACTTCTTTGTAGGTGTTGGAAAAAATTTCCCTAAAATTCATCCACTTACTCCAAGTCTTGGTATCGCCCCAGTTATATCCATCTATGCCTACATAATCAACATATCCATCGCCGGGATAATAAAACAAATAATGATTATTATCCTCCTTAGGAACGTCTTCCTGATTTATTGAAAAAACCCATTTCGCGTTAGCAACACCGAGACTATCAAACTTATCTTTAATATACCGATAAAGAGCAATATATTTTTGCTTTCCTATTTTTATACCGGACCACGGATACCAATTTCCGTTTACTTCATGAGCAAACCTGATAAAAACCTCTCCGGGGACAGATTTAATTTGTTGCGCAAAAGAAGCAATGTAGCTGTCATAACCCCCTGAAAGAACTTTATCGTAATCTATTGCTTCCTGGCTCGCCTGATCCCACGGTTCCCAGGTTATAACCATAGCAGAACCTTTAGAATAAATACTTTTTATTGTTTCTGCTTTTATAGAGTCCCCCCATCCGATAAAAACCATCACTAAAAATGGTTTCTTGCCGTAGGCGGACTTAAAACTATCGATATCTTTTACAGTTGGATTATCCGCTAAAAACGCTCCAGTCAGGCAATATGATTCATTTCGCTTAAGCGAAAAAAATACTACCGACACCAGGATTATAAATATAATTACCACGTAAAAATGCTTCATTTGTTTCTTATAACTTGTGGCAGGCTCAGAGTTAAAATCGGCAAGAAACCGGCATTACCACAGCCCACATATTGCCGTTCTACACTATTTTATCCATTTTTTTACCTTTTCCAGTAAAACCTCCGGCTCAAAAGGCTTTATCAGATAATCATCTGTCTCTATTGCTTTTATGTTTTCAGCATTTTTAGCTCCGCTACTTGCAGTCAGGAGAATTATGGGTATATCTTTAAGCGCGTTATCTTTTTTTATTTTCGCGCAAACCACATCACCGCTCATTATAGGCATACGTAAATCAAGGAGTATTAAATCCGGTTTATTGGCGTAGATTAGGTCAAGTGCGGATTGGCCATTTTCAGCCGTAAAAACCTCATAGCCGGCTTTTTTCAGCCGGAATGTTATAACTCTTAATATGTCTGGCTCGTCATCAACTATTAAAACTTTTTTCATAATATTAGACTCTCTTTTCTACAATCGGAAGCACAATGTGAAATTCAGAACCTTTGCCAAATTCTGATTCCACCCAGATTTTTCCTTTGTGCTTCTCAATTATCTCCTTGGAAATAACAAGCCCAAGGCCGGTACCGCCGGTTTTTCTGGCATTACCTTTTTCCAGTTGCTCAAAGGCTGTAAAAAGCTTAGATAAATCTTCTGTTTTTATTCCAATGCCGGTATCTTTAATTATAATTTTAACAATATTGTCCCCTTTTACCGAAGATATTGCAATATTGCCTTTTTCTGTAAACTTGATTGCGTTACTAATTAAATTAGTAAATACCTGAATGATTTTATCTTTATCACATTTTATCTTTGGTAAATTTTTATCAAGATTTAAAACAATATCTATCCCTTTATTCTTGGCCATTGAAATCATTGTATCCTGCACTTCATTGATTATCTTGTTTATATCATTTTCCTGAATATGAAATTCATATCTTCCGCTTTCAAGTTTTTGATAATCCAAAACATCATTTATTAATCTGGCGAGCCTGTCAACGTTTCTCTTTGATATATCAAGAAAATTTTTCTGCTCATCGTTAAGTTGCCCGGCTGAACCATCCATAACAATTGAAATACCTTCCTTTATTGCCGTCAGCGGCGTACGCAGTTCATGAGAGACCATAGAGGTAAAATAAGATTTAAGCCCTATTGCTTCTTTAAGTGCTTCTTCAACTTTTTTACGCTCGGTTATATCCTTAACTATATGAACTGTTCCAATGGTTTCATTGTTTGAGCCAATTATAGGAGAAGTAGAAACCTCAAAATACACATTAAAACGCTTGTCAAAATATTCCAGCCTTGAGACTTTCTGGGTTTTTATGGTATTCTGATGAGGGCAATCCAGACAAGGCGCGTTAGCCTCATGCACAACCGAATAGCACTTCCTGCCGATAAGTTCTTCCGGAGCCATCTTAAATAAATCTGCATAAGCTTTATTGACCTTTACTAACCTGGAATCCCTGTCTTGTATGGATACTAAATCGGAAATAGAGTTAAATGTGGCCTCCCATTCTTTAGCTGTAGCTGATAGTTTTTCTTCCATTGCTTTACGTTCAGTAATATCCCGGCCTTCCGGAATCATATAAATAACATTACCTGAAGAATCTTTTATTGGTTTAAGAGAAAAATCTATATAATGAAGACTTCCGTCTTTGGCTTTATGGGTGGCCTCAAAGCGCATAAATTCTCCAGCCGCGGCTTTTTTTACGGCTTGACGTAATTTTTCCTGCAGCTGCGGTGAATGCGTCCACCAGGGCGTATCCCAGAAAGGTTTATTTAAATAACTTGACGCATCACTTCCGATTAAATCAATTGCCGCCTTATTTACCTCTATTAACGTGCCGTCAACAGTCATAATGCCGATAAATTGAAAAGTTTGGTCAAGAACTGCCCTAATCTTACTTTCACTCTTTTTAAGTTTATCCTCTACTTGCTTACGCTGTTCAATCTCTATGTTTAATTTATTTACCGAAATAGTGGTTTTCTTTAAACTATCAGTCATCTGGTCAAATGCCCTGGAGAGCTGGCCAATTTCATCTCTTGCATCAGTGCCAACCTTATAATCTAAATTTCCCTCTCCGATTATTTCCGTTCCTTTATGCAATCTATGGATTGGCGCGGCAATTAGCCTGGAAAGAACTATCCCAAAAATCCAAGCTGCTAACGGAACTGCGAACAATATTATCAAAAAAAGAACATATATCTTAACCAGAGGCGCAAGAGCTTCACTTTCATCGACCTCTCCCAGAACACACCATTGCATTTCCGGTATATACGCATGCGCACCCAATACTTTTACTCCCGCGTAATTTGTAAAAATAGATACGTAGTTTAACAAGATATGCTCGTTTTTTTTGTCACGATCAAGCAAACAATTCCTGAAATTTACAGAATCGATCTTTTGTTTTAAAAATGTATTTGCCAAATACTCTGAAGGTGTAAACATGTATCCGTATTTATTTACAATGTAAGTTTCCAGGCTCTTTAACGGGCCTAATTTCTCTTCCATTATTTTATCAATCCCTGCTAATCTGACTCTGGCAGCCAACACGCCAAGAAACTCCCCTGTTTTAGCATCTAATAAAGGCGCAGAAACAGTGACTAATCGTTCGTTTATTGATTCAAGGTAATAAGCGTCTTTAATGTACACACTCTTTTGCCCGCCGACAAAAAAAGCGTCCGTATACTTTTCTGACCCAATACTTTTTTCATTAGTAGAGGCAACCACCACTCCGTTTCTATTCAGGAGCAAAAACTCATATATTTCTGAATTGACTTCCTTGGTTCTCCTTAGCCTTGTCATGGCTATGTCAAATGCTTCTTTACTGCCTTCTGGATTTTTTTCAAGTGTTTTTAAAAAGTTCTCTAAAACCACGCTTTTAGAGAACTGCCCTATCGAGATTTTCAGCATTTCCAGGTATGTTTCAATATGCTGTGTTTTTGCCCGCACGACACTCTCTAATTGTTCATAAATTGCCTCCTGGAGATTACTTCTGGCAATGAAATAAAAAGTAGGAACGGCTGTTATGGTGAGAACAATAACTATGCCCAGAAATGAAAACGATATTTTATTTGCTATTTTCATAAAGTCTCTCGAGCAACGTGGTATTTATGGCACTTTTTGCGTCGGGTTTATTTGTAATTCTGCCATTTTCAAATTTAATCTTGGCGATTGCATCGAAAACCTCATGCCATGAACCGGATTTTCCAATTTTGAGCTGCTCTGTATAGTCAGTCCATTTCAAAAGTTTAGTGCTTTTTTCATATTCTTTGGGGCTGATATTATAGTGTTTTGCGATAATCCGGTTTGCTTCTTCGGGGTGTTCCCGATAATATTTCACTGCCTTAAACCATCCGCGCATTAACCCCCTTACCAGTTCGGGATTATTTTTTACTATATCTTCTCTGATGTTTAGCGTGTCTACAATAACCCCAGATACATCTTTGCTTGAAATTAAGATGTGGGCGCCTGACCTATTTAACGACTTGGTTATCCATGGCTCCCAGGTAACAACTGCGTCTGCCTCACCATCTAAAAAAACTTCAGACACATTCTCTGGGCTGCGAGAAATAATGATAATATTGTTAAACGGTAATCCTTTTTTATAAAAAAGATAGGAGATAAATGTATCACTCACATCATCACGGGAAAAAACCACTCTTTTACCAACAAGGTCTTCCAGACTTTTAATCTCTTCTTTTGCTACTATAGCATCGCCGCCAAAAGAACGATCCAGTTCCAACACCGCTACTATTGGCGCGTCTTGCGCTCTTTTAGAAACCAGTAAATCAATTGTTCCTGCTTCACAATCGAGCATCCCGGCATAAAAAGCATCGCGGCGGGCAGAATCCAGCTGTTCATCAATAAATACAAGTTCTAATCCTTCATCTTTAAAAAAACCTTTCTCTTGCGCAAGATAGAACGGGCCATACCCTACCCAATCCTGAAACGCGATATTAATTGTTGTAAGTTTTTTTTCTTTCGATAGGCTGGATTTGCCAAAATTAGCAGAAATATAAATAAACACAAACACTGAAAAAAACACAACCGCGGATGCTACAATTATGACTAAAATTTTAATAACGGTTGGACGCAATTTCATGTGTCAATTTTAGCGTTTCAAGATAAGGCTTTGAATCTTATTCAACAAAAGCTCAAGATCAAACGGCTTTATAAAATAGGCATCCGAACCACTGCCTACGCCTTTCTCCCTATCTTGCTGCTGATCAAGCGCGGAAAGGATTATCACCGGTATATTTTTATATTTATCGTCAAACTTAAGCATCCGGCAAACTTCATAACCATCTATCTTAGGAAGCATAAGGTCTAATATAATCAAATCGGGCATCTCTTCTCTTGTTTTATCAAGGCCTTCCTGTCCATCTTCGGCCATTATTACATCATAACCGTTTACCCGCAGCCGCATAGAAAGGATAGCCCGCATATCCTGGCTGTCATCGACAACCAAAATCTTTTTTTTCTTTTCTGCCATATAACTCCTTAGAAATATTTTACCTTAGTGTCTGTTACGAAATCAAAAGCATCGGTGTCTTCTGTGGCGAGCATGAACAATTTGCTGCGAATTGCCTGGTCAGAGAGGTCATTTAAAAGGTCGGTATATATCACTAATGTTTTTCTAAATATATCCTCTAATTCATTAAAGTAATTCGTATAATCTTCTTTAGTAAACATCTTTCTTATTTTTTAAAATTTCTTCCTTAATTTGGCCAAGAACTTCCAGGTGCTTACTTTGAGTAACTGATATCTTTTGAAACTTCTCAAGGATAGCACTTCTTTCCTGGGGCTTAAGGTCACTAAAAAACAATGCTGATGATACATGCCTGTTTAATAAAGGATTTTTACTCTTCTCTAAAGCAGCAAGCGATTCCAAACTTTCAAGCAATTTTTCTTTTTTGATCATTTACCCAACACCTTTTCCAATTTTTCCTTATCATTAGGGGAAATGTATGTTATCCCCAGCTCGGTATCAAATCCGCTAAACCATCTTCTTGGCAAAGAACGTATTACGCTTGCCTCAAATATAACTGTTTGGCCAGCATCAGGCAGATATAATTTTACCATAAGAAAAGCACCTGCGCCTAATTGTTCAGGAAAAAATATACTTATACATTCCTTCCATGTATCACGGAGGTATTTTTGTTCTCCTTCCAAAACTTTATAACCAAATTTTAACCTTTTCATTACCCTTTTACAAGGGATTTCTCTGGTGTCCGGCGTATTAAAATAGAATATACTGCAAAGAATAGCAAAGTAATACAACGTCCAAATACCGTTTACAAGAACAGCTACATTACGTTCGTAAATAAACCTGTTTATACTCCAGGTAAAAGCTATAAAATTTAAAAATATCATGAAAATCTGCGGCCAGAGGCTAACATAGCTCATTGCACTGCCCTTTCCTTTCGCTGTAATACCAAAGGTTGTCTTTCTTCCAGAAAGTGCCGCGATTGCGCCATCTATGTAAACGGAAAAAGTGATTGAAGCAAGGAGTTGGCCCAAGAAAAGGTCTTTTGCCTTATAATGCCTTCTCGCCAAGATAAAATAAAAAACACTTAAGGAAAGTATGAAATAAGGGACAAAAGCCAGAAAATATACTTCCGGCTTTGCAAAAAATGAAGGCACCTTAAAAAGTAAATAAACTATAGGGCATATCATAAGTATAAAAAAAGCTATACCAATAAGATAATAAGAGCCGGATAAAAGATACTCCCACCACTGGAACAGGCTGAGAGAAAACGGTTTATTTAAAAAACGCCGGATTACTTTTTTAAAAACCGATATCGTACCGGATGCCCACCTGAATTGCTGTTTAAAATATCCGGTAAGATCGTTAGGCCCCATACCAAAAGCGTAAACATGGTTATAGTAAAGGGACTCCCAGCCAGAAGCATGAAATTTAATTGATGTGGCAAAATCTTCAGTAACCGTTAACTCATCGAGTCCACCCACAGCGGCAAGCGCTTCTCGCCTGAATATCACGTTAGTCCCGCAGCAAAACATTGCTCCGCCGGAACTTTTGCCTTCACATATATACTCGTAAAAAACTGCCTGTTGAAAAGCTGCTGCCCGTGCAACCCGGCTTTCTTCTATATTGGAATAGAACTGCGGGGTTTGGATAAAGGCAAGTTTTTTATTTTTCTCCATTATCGGAACAAGGACATTTAAGAATTCCGGTAAAGGGTTCTGGTCGGCATCGAATATGGCTATGTAATCATCAGTAAGATTTTTAAGGCAGTCATTAATAATACCGGCTTTTGCGCCATGGCGTTCCTTTCGCCTGAACAAAATCAAACCGTAATCTTTACATAACTTGTCTGCTTCGCCCATATACTTTTCTTCAGAGCTATCGTCAAGAAAATAAATTTTCTTGTTTTGGTAATTTATGTTTCTTAAGGTCATGAAAGTATTTTCCAGGATACTTTTTGGTTCGTGCCGCGCCGCAACAAGTATTGCCACAGGAGGCTGTTTGCCTTCTAAGGCCCCATATGCAAGTTCCGGGCTTTTTTTCGCGCCCAGATACATTTTCATGATATTGGC
>JBAZGZ010000005.1:0-298 GCA_041652615.1 Candidatus Omnitrophota bacterium
GTCTTAATGGGCTGATTGCTACGCAAAAGCAAAAAAAAGAAATTACTAATTTTAATGACTGGATATATGCGAATTTTGGCAAGGGAATCGCGTGTCTTTTTATGGTGCCGTATAATTCTAAAGTGTGGGCGTCTCCTCTTAATAAAATGAGCTATGCGTGGATTGGAGACCGCGTCAGCGTTGTGGATTTCGCAAAGCTAAAAAAGAATGCCGTCTTAAAAAAAGACGATGTTGCCTGGGGGCCAAACAACAGGTTTAAATTTCCTCTCTATGGCGGTACCGGAGGATTTTTTGATAA
>JBAZGZ010000005.1:341-958 GCA_041652615.1 Candidatus Omnitrophota bacterium
TTCCAACCGTACGTAAAAGAAAATATAATTTATAAAAAACAAATTTCCGGAGTCGACGTAGATTCGCGAAATATTATTATTGATGGAAATTGCCATGATAATTATGACATGTTGATTAATACATCACCCTTGGATTTATTTTCTGCTAAGGTAAAATCCAGCAAAATAAATTCGGGAAAATTCTATTTAGCGGCAAAGAGTTTGAAACATAACAGCATTTGGGTTGTGGGTATTGGCTTAAAAAAGAAGGTCAAAACGACTAAATGCTGGGTGTATTTTCCTGATCCCGCCATTCCATTTTATCGCATGACATATTTTTCTCATTATTCCCATTATGTGGTGCCGGAAGGCGATATCAACCAATATAGTTCGTTGCTTTGCGAAGTTGCCTTTTCTGGCCGCAAGTCAATTTCCGCGGCTGCTGTTATTAAGTCTAGTATCGATGGTTTGGTTAAGTCTGGAATTATTTCCCGTCAGGAAACTAAACTGATAGTGAGCGCATTTTCTAAGAAAATTGATTATGCCTATCCAATCCCAACTCTTGATAGAGATGAAAACCTTAAAACAATTCAATCATTCTTAGAAAAAAATAATATTTATTCGAGAGGTCGGTTTGG
>JBAZGZ010000005.1:968-18192 GCA_041652615.1 Candidatus Omnitrophota bacterium
GGGAATATGGATCACGCGGTAATGATGGGAGTAGAAATTATCGAGCGTTTATCTAAGGGCACAAAAGAGCACATATGGAAAGCGTAGAAAATAATAACAAGATCCCATTGGTCAGCGTAGTAATGATTACCTGGAATCGTAAAGACCTTTTGCGCCAGGTTTTGGGAAACCTGTTACGGCAGACATACCGGCGATATGAAGTTATTATTGCAGATAACGCTTCAACTGACGGTACCGCTAGAATGATAAAAGAAGAATTTCCGCAGGTTGTTTTTGTGCAGTTAAAAGAGAATTGTGGGATTAAGGGGTATAACATCGCCCTAGAGCATGCCCATGGGGAATATGTGATGATCATGGATGATGATTCTTTCTTTGAAGATGAAGGCATTGAAAAGGCAGTAAAAAAATTCCAGCAATTTTTTATGCTGGGAGCCTTAGGGTGTAAAGTTTATAATTATTACTCTAAAGAAGTGCATTATTGGCACCCTACGATAAGAGAAGATGACTTTTCAGGTCAAGGGTTTGATTCGCCACTTTTTAATGGGTGCGCAGCAGCAGCGAGAATGAGCGTTTTGAAAGAAGTAGGATTTTATCCCGAAGAATTCTTCCTTTATGAGAATGAGCGCGATTTATGCACCAGGATAATCAACGCTGGATACGAAGTGAAATATTTTACTGACATAAGTGTTTATCATATGGTTCTCCCGGAACAAGGAATAAATAAACGCCGTGTTTTTTATGCCACGCGCAACCTCATCTGGTATTTTTGGAAATATTTGCCCTTAAGAACAGCCTTCGGGAGGACAGCTTTTGTTGTGGCCTTAAGTGTATTATCCGGAATCCGCAAATTTGCACTAATAACTTATCTCAAACCGGTTGGGGCGGCATTCTGTGGCTTACCCAAGATTTTGCGTATTCGTGCGCCGATTAAAAAGAAATACATAAAAAAAGTTCTATACTAAAAATAATTCCTGTCTATTAAGCAAAATATGAAAATAGTATTGATTTTTCCGGGTATCTCAGGCAAGGGGTTTAATAGTTACGGCAGGGGCATGGAAGAGTCCTGGATAAGCCACGGTCTTTGCAGTATAAGCTCCTACGCTAAAAGCCAGGGCTATAGCGTTGAGTTGGTGGATTTACGCTGTCTAAAAAGGTGGGGTGATTTTGCCAAAAAAATGAAACAGCTCGCGCCTGATGTTGTAGGAGTTACGATGATGAGTGTTGACTACAATCCGGCGCTAAAAAGTATAAATATATTAAAAAATATATTACCGGAAACAAAAGTTGTTGTTGGCGGCGCGCATCCGAGCATTGTGCTTGATGAAGTATCAAAAGAAAAAAATATCGATTATATTATTACCGGAGAAGGGGAAATTTCATTCGTGGAATTACTTCGGGCTATAGCAAGAGGCGAGAAGCCTTCCCGTATAATTAAAGGGATTGTTCCAGAATCTCTTGATGACCTGCCTTTTGCCGACAGAGAATTATTTAAAGATTTTGAATACCCGCTTCCACCAGAAGAATTCCAAAGCCCATTTGTAACGATAATTGCAGGCAGGGGGTGTAAATATAATTGTAATTTTTGTCAACCTGCCGAAAGATTGATTTTTGGCCAAAAGGTGAGGCGCCGCAGTTCGGCAAATATTATAGAAGAGCTGTGTGTTTTGCGGGATAAATATAATTTTAAAAGTGTGATGTTCCATGATGACTGTATTACCGAGGACAGAAAATGGATTGATGATTTTTGTAATTTATACGTTAAGAATGGGTTTACTCAAATCTTCGCTTGTCAGAGCAGGGCCGATATTGTTTGCGCAAACGAAGATATGATAGCTTTAATGGCAAAGACCGGTTTAAAACTTATGTTTATTGGTTTTGAAAGTGGAAATCAACGGGTGCTTAATTTTTTACGCAAAGGCGTAAAAGTTGAAGATAATTACAAGGCTGCGGAAATTTGCCGCAGATACAAAATCAAGATATGGGCAAATTATATGCTGGGGATTCCTACTGAGAGTAAAGATGAAGCAAGAGACACAGTGAAGATGATGCGGGCAATCAAGCCTGATTACTATAGCCCCGCGTTTTACACGCCTCATCCGGGGAGCGATTTATTTAATTATTGTAATGAGCACAGTCTTTCTCTTATCCGGACACACGACAATTACAGAAGAAATCCTACTGAGGCAAAAATAAAAGGGCAAGATTATCTTTTTCTTTATCAAGCCCTAAAAGAATCAATGGGCCTGCCGGTTACAAAAAACAGGCTTTTACTGGCAATAGAAAGAAAGCTTTATCCCCTTTATTTTAAATCTCCGACGATTCGCCATATAGCAGGCAGTTTTAGGCGTGTTTTTGGTTTAAACAAAACCAGGTAATACGTAATAAGAGTTACAATTTGTCTTCGATGTTATAACCGCTTGGTAATGTAAAATATTGTGTGTAAGCTCTCTGGCAAGTAAATAAAAAAGGGTGGATATCCTTTTTGTGGGTAACTAAATATTAACCATATAGCCGTTACAAGCGGCTAATTAAAAGGAGGTACACCCTTATGAATAAGCTGGATAAAGTTATCTTAAGCCCAAATACCATTGTAGCCGACTGGCGTAGAGAGGTAAAATGGAATAATATCGATGAGTTTTTCACTTGTTGACAAAAATAGCCTTTTGGGAGATAATTGTCAACCTTAAATGGCCGCGATTTAGCCGCGAGATTTACCCGCTATTTTAGAATATTGGCTATACGGGTTGATTTCAGATGGAAAATTTAAAGGCTTCTGTTTTTAAAAGGTAAAATCAGGTTCTTACCGAGTACCTAAACGGGACAGAACTAATTTATAATTGGAGGTTTTAGAATAATGGAAAAAGTATCAGCGGAACTGGAAAAAGCTTATTACGATTCTATCAAAGAATTAAAGGAAGGTGAAATCGTAAAAGGCAAGATCGTCGGAGTGACCCATAACGAAGTTGTTGTTGATGTGGGGTATAAGTCTGAAGGGGTAATTTCCCGTAATGAATTTTCAGGCGTAGACCTGGAAGGCTTGAAAGAGATTGAAGTCTTTGTGGAAAATGTGGAAAATGACGAAGGCAAAGTTATCCTTTCTTTTCGGAGGGCTAAAGAGCAAAAAGGTTGGCTGACATTGCTAAACGATCACAAAGAAGGAGACTTGGTTGAAGGTTCTATACTGCGGAAGGTAAAAGGCGGTTACATTGTTGAAATCTTTGGCGTGGAAGGGTTCTTACCGCAGAGTTTATCTTCTTTTAGGAATGTAAGTGATGATGAAATAATAAACAAGAAGAGCTATTTCCAGATCGTTAAGATGAGCAAGAACAAGGAAAATTTCATTCTTTCCCGTAAGGACGCGGTGAGGATGGAAAAAGAAATTTCCCGTAAGAAAATCTGGGAAGAAATAGAGATTGGAAAGATATTAAAAGGAAAAGTAAAGAGCGTTACTAATTTTGGAGCGTTTATAGATTTAGGCGGAGTTGATGGGCTTTTGCATATCGCGGATATGAGCTGGAAAAAGATTACCCATCCTTCGGAAATTGTTGCGGTATCTGACGAAATACAGGTAATGATTTTAAACTTTGATAAGGAAAAGGGTAAAATTTCCTTAGGGCTTAAGCAGACAACGCCTGATCCCTGGAAGGAAATCGAAAGCAAATATCCCCAAGGCACAACGATAAAGGGAAGAATTACAAATATCCAGAACTACGGTATATTTGTAGAGCTCGAAAAAGGCATAGAAGGGCTTGTTCATGTAAGTGAAATCTCCTGGACGAAAAAATTTTTAAACCTTTATGAAATGTTTGCGGTTGGAGACACGATTGAAGCAAAAGTAATAAGTATTGAACCATCCGAAAGAAAGATATCATTAAGTATAAAGCATCTTGAGCGTGATCCTTGGGAAGATGTGGAAACTCTTGTGACCATAGATTCCGAGGTTACGGGAAAAATTTCCGGTTATGCCGAAGGTTGCGCTTATGTTGAGTTCGATAATGGTCTTGAGGGTGTAATTTACAATGAAGATATTTCCTGGACCAAGCGCGTAACACGTGCTCAGGAAGTTCTCAAAAGAGGTTCAGGCCATACTTTTAAGGTTTTAGGCATCGACAAGGCAAGCAGAAAAGTAATATTGGGCATGAAGCAGTTGGTGGTTGATCCATGGGACGAGATACAGGTTAAATACCCTATTGATACGATTGTCGAAGGCGAAGTCGTAAAAGTTACTAATTTTGGCGTGTTTGTTAAGATAGAAGAAGATCTCGAGGGGCTGGTTTTTTCCGGAGAAATAGAAAAAGAAGTTATGGACCAGCTAAAGCCTCTAGACAAATTAAAAGTAAAAATAATAAAGATTGATCCAGGCTCTGCAAAGATAGGGCTCTCGGCTAAATTGGAAGCACAGACAAATCAATAAGTAGATAGTAGAGAGTAGAGGGTAGAAAGTAGAGAGATGGAAGAAGGCCAGAAATTTTTAAAGACTTTAAACTCTTCAGCTAAAATAATGGTAATAATTCTTTCTCTCTACTTACTACTCTCTACTTATAAAAAATATGAAGATTGAAGCTAAACGGCATCTTGATATAATAAAGGAAAATGCCGTTGACGTAATTTCTGAAACGGAACTACTTGCCAGTTTAGAGGATTCTCTAAAGAGCAAAAAGCCGCTTAAGCTAAAAATCGGATTTGATCCTACTGCTAAAGATATCCACTTAGGCCACACCGTACTTTTGCGCAAATTGCGCAAATTACAGGATTTAGGCCACACAGTAACGCTAATTATCGGTGATTTTACGGCGAAAATCGGAGACCCTTCCGGAAAAACTCTGCTTAGGCCGGTTTTAGGCGACGAAGAAATAAAAGAAAACGCTGCAACTTATACAGAACAAGCCTTTAAGATCCTTGACGAGAAAAAAACCGAAGTGAAATTCAATAGTTCCTGGTATAAGTCAATGGATATATCTAAATTTCTTTCTTTGCTTTCTTCTTACACAGTTGCAAGAATTTTAGAGAGAGATGATTTTTCTTTACGCATGAAAGAGAATAGGCCGCTTACAATTCTGGAATTGGTTTATCCTATCATACAAGGTTATGATTCGGTTGTGGTAGATGCGGATATAGAATTCGGAGGGACTGACCAGAAGTTTAATTTAATAGTGGGAAGGCATTTAAAAGAAGTTTTCGGTAAACTTCCTCAGCGTATCGTTACGATGCCGCTTCTTGTGGGCCTGGACGGAAAAAACAAAATGTCAAAGTCCTTAGGTAATTATATCGGGGTAACCGATGAGCCTAAAGACATGTTTGGAAAAATAATGAGCATTTCCGATCTAGTTATGTGGGAATATTTCAGGCTGCTTACGGATTGTGACATTGCCGCTGCCAGAAAAATTCACCCCAAAGAAGCAAAGCTGTTACTCGCCGAAACAATTGTTTCTTTTTATTATTCAAAAGTAATAGGCAAATCTGCGAAGGAAGAATTTGAAAAGATATTTTCGCAAAAAGAGATACCCGAGGATATGCCTTTATCTAAAGTGAAAGGCACGCCTGCGGATTTAATCGAAGTACTTTTTACCGCTAAAATAGTTACTTCTAAGAACGAAGCCCGCCGCCTGCTGGCGCAGGGAAGTATAGCCATTATGGGCGGTGCCTCCGGTAATGGAACAGTTAAAGATGCCGCGCTGGAAATACCTTCAAGCGGCGTGGTCATTAAGATAGGAAAGAAAAAGTTTCTTAGAGTTATTATAGATAATTAGTGGATTAAATAAGAATTTTTGTGTACGGATGCAAACAGATGGCTACGGATGTCACGGATGTGCATTAATCCGTTGAATCCGTAACAATCCGTTTGAATCCGTGATAAAAACAAATATAATTTTCTTGCAATTTAATTTACGATTGCTATAATAAACGACTAACTTACCTTTTATAAAAAATTTACAGTCCACAGGATAAACAGTACACTTAAAACCTATGCCGCAACTAAGAAAAGACCCTATTTTAGGCAGATGGGTCATAATTTCAACAGAGAGAGCTAAAAGGCCCAAAGATTTTCCTCACGCAGCTGCTTCTCCAGTTGAGGAAGAATGCCCTTTTTGCAAAGGCAAAGAAGACCAGACCCCTCCGGAAATTTTTTCGATAAAAGATAATAATGGTAATTGGCGGGTAAGGGTTGTGCCAAGCAAAAAACCATTTTTAAATCCTACTGCTGAATTGTGGAAAAAAGGCAAAGGCCCGTATGACCTTATAAATGGGGTAGGCAGCCATGAAATAGTGATAGAGACCCCGGAACACATAGCAAATATTGCTGACTTGGGAGAAGACTATGTTAAGGACATTCTGCATACTTATTGTATACGTTTTAAAGAATTAGGCAAAGACAGCCGTATTAAGTATGTGTTGGCATTCAAGAATTACGGCTGGGACGCCGGAGGCGGTAGATTAAGCCATTCGCGTTCCCAACTTATAGCTACCCCGGTTAATTTGAAAAGAGTCAAAGAAGAACTTGAAGGATCAAAAGCGTATTATAATCGTCATGAAAGATGCGTGTTCTGTGATATTATCCGTCAGGAGTTAAGCGACGGCGCCCGCGTGGTTTTGGATGAAGACGGTTTTGTAGCCATTGTTCCTTTCGCTCCGCGTTTTCCTTTTGAGGTCTGGGTGCTTCCTAAAGAACATTCTCCTGATTTTTATACTGTTTGTGATAGAAATATCGGGGGCCTGGCAAGAGCATTAAAGAAAGTCCTTCTTAAGATAAAAATTTTACTTAATGATCCTCCCTATAACTATGTAGTGCATACCGCACCTTTTAGAAGGGCGTATCCTGGTTACTGGGCGACAATTGAAGAAGATTATCACTGGCATATTGAAATTACTCCCCGCTTAACAAAAGTCGCGGGTTTTGAATGGGGAAGTGGATTCTATATTTGCCCTACGCTTCCCGAAGAAACAGCCAAGTTTTTGGCCGAAACAAAGGTTTAAACACAGATGACCACAGGTTTGAAGACACAGATGATCGCAGATGATTTTATCCGTGGACATCTCGCGATTTTTATCTGTGATTATCTGTGTAATAAAAAAATATTAAAATGCCTGATTTAAGAAAAGATCCTATAGTTAACAGATGGGTTGTGGTAAATGTGGAAGAGCCATTTTTGCCGAAAGATTTCGGTGTTACTCCTTTTGTCTGGAAAGGTGAAAAGGATTGTGCTTTTTGTAACGGCAATGAACATTTAACACCCCCGGAAATAGAAGCCGTATCGGAAACCTCGCGCGCCCCAAATACTCCGGGATGGAAAGTGAGGGTTGTGCCTAATAAATTTCCTGCTTTAAAAATAGAAGGTGAGTTGGATAAACATGCGGTAGGTATGTATGATGTTTCAAACGGCGTAGGCGCACACGAAGTAATTGTCGATAGCCCGCATCATTATAAAACGATCGCCGAACTTACCGATGAGGAAGTTGAGTACATGCTAAAAGCCTATCGCTCCCGCACGCTTGATTTAAGAAAAGATAGGCGTTTTAAATACCTATTGATTTTTAAGAATGTCGGCGCGGATGCCGGAGCCAGCCTTGAGCACGGGCATTCCCAGTTAATTGCGTTACCGATGGTGCCTAAAAATGTTTTAGATGAGGTAAAAGGCGCGCGTCATTTTTATGAATACAGGGAAAGATGTATTTTTTGCGATATGATCGCGTATGAACAAGAAAACGGTAAAGAAAGAATAGTGGCTGAAAATGATAGTTTTATTTCTTTTTGTCCGCTTTCAAGCAGGTTTTCTTTTGAAGTCTGGGTTATACCCAAAGAACATTCGAGAGATTTTGGAGAAATAGATGATAGCCGCATAAAAGATCTCGCGGTAATTTTGAAGGATTCTTTGAGCCGTCTTAAAAAGGTATTAGGTGAGCACCCGTATAACTATATTATTCACACATCACCGGTTAATACAGATGCGGATGCTTCTTATCCCTGGCTTATAGAAATAATGCCGAAGTTGTCAAGGGTTGCGGGCTTTGAATGGGGAAGTGGTTTCTACGTAGTTGCTACTCCGCCTGAAATAGCTGCAAAGTTATTAAGAGAAACAAAATAAACACATTAGAAGCGGATTACCGCGGATATTTACGCGGATGAACGCCAGCGAATTACGTGCGTAAATCCGCGTTTAGATCCGCGACAATCCGCATCTATTACAAGGAGGGTCAAATGGCAGTAAAGATTGGTATCAATGGTTTTGGAAGAATCGGTAGAATGGTAGGCCGCGCGATTTTGGAAAAAAATTCCAAAGATATAGAGCTTGTCGCGGTAAATGATATTACTGATGCAAAGAGCTTGGCGCATCTTTTAAAATATGATTCTGTGCACGGTCGTTTTCCAGGCGGCGATGTAAAAGCCGGCAACGAATCTATAATTGTTAACGGTAAGGAGATAAAAGTTCTTTCCAAAAGAGACCCGGCAGAATTGCCTTGGAAAGCGCTTGGTGTAGATATTGTTGTGGAATCAACAGGTCTTTTTACTATTAAGAACGATGGCGTAAATAAAAAAGGAAAAGAAGTAAAAGGTGCTGTTAATCATATAACTCGCGGCGGCGCAAAGAAGGTTATAATTTCTGCGCCAGCTCAAGATGAAGATTTGACTATTGTAATGGGCGTAAATGACGATAAATATGATCCAAAAAATCATAATGTAGTTTCAAACGCATCTTGCACAACCAATTGTCTCGGGCCCGTAGCAAAAGTTTTAAATGATATCTGGGGTATTGAGAAAGGTTTAATGACCACAATACATGCTTATACAAACGATCAGCGTCTTCAGGATCTTCCGCATTCAGATATGCGTAGAGCCCGTGCAGCAGCAGTATCGATGATACCTACTTCAACCGGAGCAGCAAAAGCTATCGGCCTGGTTATACCGGAATTAAAAGGAAAGCTTGATGGATTTGCCATGAGAGTTCCTGTGATTAATGTTTCAGTGGTTGATCTTACCTGCATTTTAAAAAAGCCGGCAACAGCTGAAGAAGTCAACAAGGCTCTTAAGGAAGCTGCTTTAGGAAAGATGAAAGGTATCCTTGATTATACCGATGAAGATGTGGTTTCTGTTGATTTTAACCACAGCGCAGTTTCTTCGACAGTTGATTCAAAAATGACAAAAGTTATCGACGGAAACCTTTTAAAGGTTATTGCCTGGTATGATAATGAATGGGGTTATTCCAGCAGAGTGGTTGACTTAATTGAGTTTATGATTAAGAAAGGACTTTAAGGATAGAAGCGGATATCCGCGGATATTTACGCGGATAAACGCTAGCGAGTCGTTTGCGTAAATCCGCGTTTTGATCCGCGGTAATCCGCTTCTACAAGAAGAGGTAAATAATGGCGAAACTAACTGTTAAAGATTTAGAATTTAAAGGTAAAAAAGTAATTATGCGCGTAGACTTCAACGTGCCGCTGGATAAGAAAACAGGCGAGATTACGGACGATACGCGTATTAAAGAAGCGCTGCCTACGATAAAGTATGTGCTTGAGAAAGGAGCCAGTAAACTTATTCTTATGAGCCATTTAGGCCGGCCGGACGGAAAAGTTGTTGACGCCCTTCGCATGAATCCGGTAGCAAAGAAATTATCACAGCTGCTTGGGGAAGATGTTGAAAAACTGGATGATTGCGTTGGTCCTGATGTAAAAAATAAGATCGATGCAACATCAAAACGGGTTATTCTTCTTGAAAACTTAAGGTTTCACGCCGAAGAAGAAGCAGGCGATGAAAAATTTGCAAAAGGACTCGCGTCTTTAGCAGACGTGTATGTTAATGACGCTTTTGGGACCGCGCATCGCAGCCACGCGTCAACTACGATAATCGCCAAATTCCTTCCATCATGCCTTGGGTTTTTGATGGAAAAGGAAGTTAAATATTTATCTTCGGCGCTTGATCCCAAGAAACCATATGTGGTCATTCTTGGCGGGGCAAAAGTTTCTGACAAAATCGATGTTATAACCAGTCTCTTAGAGCGCGCTGATAAGTTTTTAATCGGCGGAGCAATGGCTTACACATTTTTAAAGAGCAGAGGAGAAGACGTTGGTTCTTCACGTGTTGAGGCTGATAAGCTGGATTTAGCGAAAAAGATATTAGAAGACGCACAAAAGAAAGGCGTAAAAATAGTTCTTCCCATAGACCATGTTGCTGTGGATAATATTGATAACCCGGCATCAAAGAAGATTGTGACAACCATAACTCAAGGGTTGCTTGGCGTTGATGTTGGGCCAAAAACAATTGAGCTCTTTAAAAAAGAATTAAGTGACGCAAAAACTGTTTTGTGGAACGGCCCGCTTGGCATATTTGAGAAAGATGAATATGCTAACGGGACAAAAGAAATCGCTTTAGCGTTAAGCACATTGAAAGATGCTACAGTGATTGTCGGCGGCGGAGATTCAGCTTCAGCCGCAAAGAAATTTAAGGTAGCGGATAAGTTATCGCATGTTTCAACCGGAGGAGGAGCGTCTCTGGAGTTTCTGGAGGGGAAGCCTCTTCCCGGGATCGCGATTATACAGGACAAGAAATAGAAGCGGATGCCCGCGGAGCTATACGCGGATAGACGCACGGAAATATGAGCGAGTTATTGTTTTTAGAGAAATTAAATATTGAAGCAATAAAATAAAAAACAATGTTTATTTTAATAGTTCGGACTATAGAGTAATGTCGTTAGCTAGTTTTAACTTGTTTAAGTTTTAAATAATGAAGCGAGTCTACGAATCGCACGTTTAATTGCTGTGCGTTTATCCGCGTCAATATCAGCGGTAATCTGCTTCTACTAACAAAAATATATGAGAAAACCATTAATTGCCGGTAATTGGAAGATGTATAAAACCAGCGATCAAGCAGTTAAGCTTAGCGCGGGCTTAAAAGGTTCTTTAAGGGATTTTACCGCCGCGGATGTTGTTTTGTGTCCGCCTTTTACTGTGTTAAATACGGTGTATAATGTAATAAATGACACAGATATACAATTGGGCGCGCAGGATTTGTTTTGGGAAAAAGAAGGTGCTTTTACCGGAGAAGTTTCATCGATAATGCTAAAAGATTGCGGATGTGAATTCGTTATCATCGGGCATTCGGAAAGGCGTAAATATTTTCATGAAACCGACGAGACGATTAATAAGAAAATAAAAGCTTCTTTGGAAGTTGGCTTAAGGCCAATAGTTTGTGTGGGTGAAACATTAGAAGAGCGAGAAGCCGATAAAACCATCGAAGTAATAAAAACGCAATTGACCGGATGTTTTGTGGAGTTGAATATCGAAGACATGCTTAATGTAACAATTGCTTATGAACCGGTTTGGGCAATAGGAACAGGGAAGAACGCCTCGTCAGCTCAAGCTCAAGAAGTGCATAAATTTATACGTACATGGATCGTTGAGAGATTTTCTCAAGGCGTTGCCAACACTGTAAGGATACTTTATGGAGGCAGTGTTAAGCCGGCAAATGCAAAAGAGTTGATGGCTCAAGAAGATGTTGATGGCGCATTGGTTGGAGGGGCTTCACTTGAAGTTTCTTCTTTTACGGATATAATAAAAAATTCTATTTAGAAAATAAACATATGAACGGATGCATACAGATTATAGCGGATTCAGACGGATGGTTTTATCTGCGACATCCGTAACAATCCGCCTGCATCCGTCATCAAAAAAGTTTAGGTAAATATGCTATATAATTTAGTACTAATTCTGCATGTTCTTGTCGTAATGGGCCTGATTGCCGTAATCCTTGTTCAACGGGGAAGATCCGGCGGTTTAGTTGAAGCATTAGGGGGAGTTGAGTCGATTTTTGGAACAAAGACCAGCGCCTTCTTTGTAAAAGTGACCGTAGTATTAGCGATTATGTTTTTTGTAACTTCTATCTCGCTGGCCTATTTATCAAAAGAGCGCGGTAAATCTTTGCTAGATAGATATAAAGATACGCCGGTAAAACAGGAAGCTGCGCCTGAAGCAAGTCAACCCGTACAAAGTACGAAGTAATTTTTAAATTCGTGGTAATTCGTCCTTCGACTCGTTTCACTCGCTCAGGACGACCCTTAAGAGTAGTTGAAGAGGTGTTTCTAGCTCGTGACAATTCGTGTTAACCCTTGACACTTTTATCCATTTGTGCTAAATTAAAAAAAATGCGTTATTTGCTTGTCTTTCTGCCACTCTTCTTTTTATCCATACCGAGTTTGATAGCTCAAAATACGAGAGAACCTCTTATTGAATATCGTAGTTCATATAAGAGTACGGTTACGACTCGCACCGGAGGATCAGTTACTACCCGCAGTTCCGATGTAACAAAAAAGAAACAAGGCGATACCGCAAAAAAAGATACTACATCGCAGAAGGCTAAATCTAAAAAACAAAAAAATTCGAAATCTCAAGCTAAAGCAGAGAGTGGCAACGATATTACTACTGCAAAGGGCATGTTAAACGAAGAGGCCGTTTCTTACCGTAAAGAAGCGCGTAGATTACAAGCTGCGGGAGATTTAGACGGTGCGTTTAAATATTATCAAAAAGCAACAGAACTTGATCCTTATAACATAGAAACCATCAATGATTTAGGGGTGGTTTATGAAGGCCTGGGCGATACGATAACGGCGGTTGAGATGTATAAGAAAGCGCTGGAAATTAACCCCAGTTATCTTCCTTCTTATACTAATCTTGCGTTTTTGTATGAATCAAAAAATGACACGCAAAATGCAACTTATTACTGGCGTAAAAGATATGAATTAGGTGTACCGGGAGATTATTGGCGTGAAACCGCGCGTAAGCATCTTATGCGGCTTGGCACTTATCCTGAAGTACAAAAAGAAATGATCGATAAAGAAGTGGCCATGCTTTCCCGTGATTTTGCTGAAAAAAGAATGGAGAGAAAAGAACAGGCCATAGAAGACGCAAAAATGCATTTTAATTTGGGAGCACGATTATATGCCAAGAAAGATTATAATGCCGCATTAAAGGAATTTGAGGCGGCTCTTTCTTTGAATCCTGCGGATGACCAGCTTAAAGCAAAAATAATGGATTTTTATAAGAAATCGGAACGGGCCTCTGCCAGGGATATGTCATTAGCAGAGACGCAAGGGGCCCTAAAAGATATTAAGAACGATGATTATCAAGCAGCTGCAAAAAAGCTTAGGAGCGCTCTTTCTACGGTTTTTCGTGTTACACAGGAAAAATAATATATTCCAGCCTACACCTCAAAAGTTAAATAATTATTGATAAACAAATCACGCATTATTTTAATGGTTAATCCTCTAATGACTGATAAATTCCAAATTACAAATTTTTTTCTACTAACAGTGTAGCAATTATTAAAAGGTTGCGTTAAGCAGTTGCGGTTGCGCAGCTCGTCTCGGTTGCGTCTTACGTATGACGTATAACGATAAATGAAACGAGCCTCGCAACCGATAGACGTATAACGATTTTATTATGTCTGAAGAAACAATATATCTCGTTGATGGCACTTCCATTTGCTACCGTTCTTTTTTTGCGATAAGGCTTTCAACCTCAAAGGGTTTTCCTTCAGGAGCGGTCTATGGTTTCTACCAGACGCTTAAAAAACTAATTACAAGGTACAAACCTGTCTATATGGGTATATGTTTTGACGTTTCGCGCAAAACATTCCGTCATGAGAAATTTACGGAATATAAAATTCAAAGACCGCCGCTGCCGGATAGTTTAAAGAGTCAAATACCGGTTATAAAGCGCCTCATAGGTCTTTTGGGCATCGCGTTGATAGAGAAAGAAGGTTTTGAAGCCGATGATGTTATCGCGACGATTACGAAAAAGGCGCTTAAAGAGAATAAAAAAGTTATTATTGTCAGCTCCGATAAAGATATGTATCAATTGCTGGATAGTGACAAAGTAAAAATATACGATGATGTTGGCGATGAATTGATCAGCAAAGATAATTTTAAAAATGAATTCGGCTTTGCCCCAAATCTAATCATCGATTATCTTGCTTTAACCGGAGATAGTGTTGATAACGTTCCCGGAGCAAAAGGCATAGGCAAGGTCGGAGCTTCAAAGCTTGTCGCGGAATTCGGCACAATTGAAAATATGTTTAATAATATCGAGAAGATTCCACAAAAAACACAAGGCATCCTGATTAGAGAAAAAGAAAGTATTGTTTTAAGCAAAGATCTGGTTACTTTAAGTGACTATGATTTGGCGCTTAGCTGGCAAGATTTTATGATGAAAGACAAAGACGACCCCGAGCTTCATAAATTATTTCAGGAATTGGAGTTTAAAAGCCTTTTAAAAGATTTTGCCTCACCAATGCTTAATATAAAGGTAGATATAAAAGATGAATTACCAAAAGACTTTTTAAAAAAATCCGGGGATAAAGAAATAATTCTATATACAGAAGGTCAAACCGCTTATTTGTCAGGTGAGGGCCAAGACATTGTTTACAAAACAACTTTAGCACAGATAAAAGACGCACTCGGCGCTTCAGAATTAAAGAAGATATCTTACGATTTTAAAGCTCAATTTTGCGCTTTGTCCGTGCCGATAAAAGGCGCGTGGTTTGATGTAAAAATCGCAGCGTACTTACTGGATTCATCTTTTAGCGACTATGAATTACCGACTCTTGTGTCACATTATCTCGGAGAATATATTTCGGAAATCCCTTGCGAAGCAAAAACTTATTTTATATCCAGGCTTTATAAGTTATTTTATCCGAAATTGAAAGAGTGTGGCATGGAGGATCTTTTTTTTAATGTTGAAATGCCGCTTATGTATGTTCTTTATGG
Organism: Candidatus Omnitrophota bacterium; assembly: GCA_041652615.1. Taxonomy (GTDB): domain Bacteria; phylum Omnitrophota; class Gorgyraeia; order Duberdicusellales; family 4484-171; genus JAJYOP01. The sequence goes on from JBAZGZ010000005.1 coordinate 15,722, forward strand.
TATGCATGAGTGGGGAGTAAAGATGGATATTAAAGCGCTTATCGCGCTTTCAAAAGAAGTTGAAAAAAAACTAGAAGGTTTAAAAAAAGAAATTTTTAATTTCTCAGGAAAAGAGTTTAATCTTAATTCCCCAAAACAATTAGGAGTAGTGCTTTTCGCTGATCTTAAGATACCCCCGGTCAAGAAAACCAAGACTGGTTATTCTACAAATGAGGACGTGCTTGTAAAATTATCTTTAAAATACCCGATAGCTAAACTTATTTTGGAATACCGTGAGTTAAATAAACTAGGCAATACCTATGTAACCCCGCTTATTGAAATGGTAAAAGAAAAAAATAGCAGGCTGCACGCGGAATTTAATCAGACCCAAACACAGACGGGACGCCTTTCGAGCTCATCGCCAAATTTGCAAAGCATACCTATAAAAGGTGCTTTCTCTACGCAGCTGCGAAGCAGCTTCGTTTCTTCTTTTACTAAGGGGTTTATCCTTTGCGCTGACTATTCCCAAATCGAATTAAGGATACTTGCTCATTTCTCAGGCGATGAAACGTTAAAAGAAGCTTTCGCTAAAAAAATAGATGTCCACCGTTATACCGCAGCATTGTTGTTTGGTATAAAAAAAGAAAATGTGGATGATCATCAGAGAACCCTGGCCAAGAAAATTAACTTTGCGATAATTTACGGGATGAGCGCCTACGGGCTTTCCAAAGAATTAAATATAGGCGTCCAGGAAGCGGAAATCTTCATAAGCGACTACTTCAGGCGCTATCCAAAAGTACAAGCCTATATCCAGGGAATTTATAAAAATGTTGATGAACATGGATATGTAACAACTATCCTTGGCAGGCGAAGGTATCTGCCTGATTTTAAAAGCCCGAATATGCAGCTTAAAGATTTTGCACAGCGCCAAGCGGTAAATACGCCGATTCAGGGTTCTTGTGCAGACCTTATAAAGCTAGCCATGGTTCGCATAAATGAAGAATTAGAAAAAAATAAATTTAAAAGCAAACTTATAATGCAAATCCATGATGAGCTTGTTTTTGATGTTCCGGAAGATGAACTTAGCGAGGTTAGTAAAATAGTTAAGCGTAATATGGAAGAAAGCATAAAACTTGATGTGCCATTAGAGGTTAATCTTGAGGCAGGTAGTAATTGGGGCAACACTGAAAAGGTTTAGAAATAGAAGCGGATATCCGCGGATCAAAACGCGGATAAACGCACAGAAATAAAGTAAGCTAATTGTTTAAGAAAAAGCCATACATCAAACAAACAAAAGCGAATTAATGTTTTATATAAAGGAAAAGAGATTAGTGGTTATATTTCTAAATTCACTGGTTTAATTCCCGTGCGTAAATCCGCGTCAATATCCGCGGTAATCCGCTTCTAATTACAAAAGGAGGTTTTCTATGCGAATAGCGATTTGCTCTTCGGAAGTTTTTCCTTATGCTAAAACCGGCGGCCTTGCGGACGTAACCGGTGCGTTACCGGCGGCGCTGGCAAAAAAAGGCTGTGATGTAAAAGTGTTTATGCCTCTTTATAAAAACGTTAAACCGCAAAAGATGTTTGATGATTACGGTTTAACTAAAGAAGGAAAGGTAGAATTTTACTTTATTAAAAATGATAATTATTTTTCGCGCGATGCTTTATACGGAACGCCGCAAGGGGATTATCCGGATAATCTTGAGAGGTTTTCTTTTTATAGCAAGCAGGTTTTAGAATTGCTTAAAAAACTTAAATTCAAACCGGACGTTTGTCATTGCAATGATTGGCAGGCATCTTTGATTAATATTTACCTAAAGACCACATACAAAAATGATAACTTTTTTAGCAAAACAGCAACCGCTTTAACCGTGCACAATCTTGCGTATCAGGGTTTATTTGAAAAAGATAAATATCCGGTTATGGGGCTATCTTGGGATTATTTCAATATGCACGCCTTAGAGTTTTACGGCAAGATCAATCTTTTAAAGGGCGGATTGGCATTCTCGGATATTATAAATACCGTAAGTCCTACTTACGCAAAGCAGATCCAGACCCCTGATTACGGCTGCGGTCTTGACGGTGTATTAAGAGAAAAAAGAGACCGGCTCATAGGCATACTTAATGCGATTGATTATGATGTTTGGAGCCCCGAGGCCGATAAGCTGATTTATAAGAATTATTCTTTAAAAGAACTTGATGATAAATATGTGAACAAGAAAATGTTTCAAAAAGAACTCGGGCTTAAAGTTGATAAAGACACGCTTATGTTGGGCATGGTGACAAGGCTTGCCGAGCAAAAAGGCATAGATATACTTTCTAACTCGCTGGATTATATTTTAAAGAAATATCAGGTTATAATTCTTGGTCTTGGAGATGAAAAATACCACAAGATTCTTAAAGCTAAGGCTGGAAAATTTAAAAAATCATTTTCTTTGAATCTGACTTTTGATGAAAAGATTGCGCATCGCATATACGCGGCCTGTGATGGT
>JBAZGZ010000006.1:0-18146 GCA_041652615.1 Candidatus Omnitrophota bacterium
CCGGATGGTTAAGGGCAATTACCGGTGATGTTGAACTTGCTATAAAAAATGTTCCTGATTTAAAATACGTAAACCTTTCAATTTCGACATCTGACCAAATGATAAAGCATAAATTTCAAGGGAAATTGAATTATGATGGAATAATAAAAAGCGCAGTTGATTCAATTAAACTTGCAAAAAAACTGGGCATAAAAGCCGTAGGAATAAACGCCGAAGACGCGTCGCGTTCAAAAATCGAATACCTTGTTGATTTTATTAAAGCTGCTAAAGAAGCCGGAGCGGACAGATTCAGGTATTGCGATACGTTAGGTTATGATACTCCATTTTCAATATACGAGAGACTATCTAAAGTTCTTAGCAAGGTAAAAATACCCACGGAAATACATTGCCATAACGACCTGGGCCTTGTGGTTGCATCTTCTATAGGCGGTGCAAAAGCCGCAATTGATAACGGTGTAGATGCGTATATAAATACTTGTGTTAATGGCGTTGGGGAGCGTGCGGGTAACGCTGACTTATTAAGCATAATTTTGGCAATTAAGTATGGAAGCGGCATGCAGAAGTATAAACTTGATGAAAAGATAAGCTTAAAGATGGTATGGAAAATAAGCAAATATGCTTCGTACGCTTTTGGCATCCCCATCCCCATAAATCAGCCGGGTGTTGGAGCGAATGCTTTTGCTCATGAGTCAGGAATTCATGCGGACGGAGCTTTAAAGGACAGAAGAAATTATGAGCTCTACGATTATGAAGATTTGGGCAGGGGTGAACCGGAAATAATTGATACCGGAAGAAAAATTACCGTTGGGGAATATTCCGGCATAAAAGGTTTTGGTAATGTTTATGACCAGCTTGAAATAAAATTTAAAAATGACGATGAAGCAAAGAAGGTGCTGGAACTTGTAAGATACGCTAATGTTCACAACCAAAAACCACTGGTTGAGGATGAGTTAAAATTTGTGGCAAAATATCCTGAAATAGCCAAGAAGATATTTACGATGCAGCCCACGGTTTGAAAATTGTAAGAGGAGCCCCTTGGACTATAAAAGCCCGAGGCTCACCTTAAGCAGAAAATCCAAAGAATATTTATCCCACAGGTAAAGCCCAGGGATTTCTGCGCAGGATTAAAAACTTAATTCAATAACTAAATTTATGAATGCAATACTTGTAGGCCTGCAATGGGGAGATGAGGGGAAGGGGAAGATAATAGATTTCCTTTGCCGCGATAAAGACGTTATTGTGCGTTTTCAGGGAGGCAATAATGCCGGCCATACTGTGGTAATTGACGGCAAGAAGTTTATTTTTCATCTTATACCTTCCGGGATCCTTCGCAAAGGCAAAATATGCGTTATTGGTAATGGCGTAGTAGTCGATCCCAAGGTGTTAATCGAAGAGATAGAAGTACTAAAAAAATGCGGTATAGAAGTATCTTCTAAAAATCTTAAGATATCTCTTTTTGCCCACGTTATTATGCCATATCACCGTATTATGGATAGCTTACGCGAGAAGAACCGAAATCAAAAAATCGGCACAACGATGCGCGGCATAGGCCCCTGTTATGTTGATAAAGCATCACGTTGCGGGATCAGAATGGCTGACCTGTTGGATCTAAATATTTTTTCGAAAAGATTGAAAGATAATTTAGAAGAAAAAAACCTAATTTTAGAAAAGGCTTACCAGGTGCAAACTTTTTCGTTTGGGGCTATTCTAGAGGAATACCAGGCTTATGCCAAAGTGCTCGCGCCGTATATATGCGATGTTGTCGATTTGATGTATGCTAAAAAAGATAAAAGTTTTTTATTTGAAGGGGCACAAGGAACTTTTCTTGATGTTGATTTTGGTACCTACCCGTTCGTTACATCTTCCGCGACCATTTCTTCCAATGCTTTGCTTGGTTCGGGATTATCGTTTGTTAAAGTGAAAGAAATTATCGGTGTAGCAAAAGCATATACAACAAGAGTCGGCGAAGGCCCGTTTCCTACAGAGTTAGCTGATGATATGGGTAATTATTTTCAGAAAAAAGGTAAAGAATTTGGCGCCACTACCGGACGGCCAAGGCGTTGTGGATGGCTGGATCTAGTGCTTTTGCGTAGAGCTGTAATTATAAATAACATAACTCAAATTGTTCTCACTAAGCTTGATATCCTTGACGAGCTTAAAGAGATAAAGATTTGTACTGCGTATAAACATAATGGGCAAGTGCTTAAAAATTTTCCGCTAGATTTATCTTCTGTTGCTCCAGTCTATGAAACTGTGAAAGGGTGGAACAAAAAAACAGAAGACATAAGGTCGTACAAAGAACTTCCTCTAGAAGCTAAGAATTATATTGCAAAGATAGAAAAATTTCTCGATTGTAAAGTTAGCTATGTTTCTGTCGGTGAAATGCGTGATGCGATTATAAAAAAATCAAATAAGGCATAACCCTATAACCACGCTAGACGCCTTGCTGTGTAAGTAATTTTATCCTTCCTGCCTACCTCAACAATAAACATCAAGGTTAATGGGTTCTGCTAATAGGTTTTTAGTTAACTAGTGTTTTTTTCGGAAATTTGGTATAATGATGTGCTATGCCGGAAAGTTATGCAGCGGAGGAAAGACACTGGGAGAGCATTTGCAGGCGTTGCGGAGGTTGCTGTGGCGCATACGACGATCCTTGTCAGCATTTAAGCAAAGATGCCGGTAATCAGTATTATTGTGAAATTTACATTAATCGCCTTGGAACCAGGAAAACCATACGCGGTGAAAGCTTTAATTGTGTTCCTATAAAAAAAATAATCAACACTTCCTGGAAAAATGATTGGCTTTGTTCATATAAGAATCACCCGGCAATTTCAAAAAATTATTATGACGATAAAAAGCCGTAAAGCGCATTTTTTCGCGCTAATGTGAATAAAATTTATCGGTTACAGGAATTAAAAAATGCCAGACAGGTAATTTCAGGGGCCCAGCCGTTACCAAAACTTCAAAGCATAAAAAAATATCGATAAAATGACGCTAAAAGGTGTTAATCTTGGCAGCTGGCTTCTCATGGAGGGGTATATCCTTGGCGGCAGGAATATAGCTGAAAGCGTTTTTAAAAGAAATTTTAAAAAATATAACGGCGCGCGCGCGCTTCGCGAATTCGAAGCGCGCTTCAGAATCAATTTTATTAATGAAATTGATTTTTTAAATATATCAAAAATGGGGGCTAATTGCGTAAGGCTTCCGTTTAGCTGCCGCCTTATTTCTGAAAATAAGGACGGTATTTCTTATCTTAAGAATGCGCTTTACTGGGCGCATAAATACAACCTGGGGGTAATTCTTGATTTACATGCTGCCCCTGGAGCGCAAAACTGCGATTGGCATGCTGACTCTAAGGAAGGGAAAGCACTTTTTTGGGAAAAGAGACGCTACAGGGATCAGGCGATTGGCATTTGGGAAAGTATAATCGCAGAGTTTAAAGACGAGCCGGCACTTATCGGTTTTGATATTGTAAACGAGCCGGTACTTGGGAGTATACCTACCGCTGTATTGAAGGATTTTTATAAAAACGCCATAGGCCGGATTAAAGCAATAGATAAAAAACATCGCATATTCCTTGAAGGGGACATATGGGCGCAGCGCATAGATTTTCTCCAGGATTTACTTGAAGAAAATATTTCAATAAGCATACACACATATCAGCCGCTTAGCTATACGTTTAATTATGTTCCGTATTGTAAATTTCCCGGAGAAATTGATAAGGAATTCTGGGATACAGCGAGATTAGAACGTTATTTACAGCCGTATTTTGAATTCTCCCGCAAGAATAAGGTTGATATCTTTGTGGGCGAATTCGGAATTAACTGGCGCGGCGGACATTGGGGTGAGCTTGATTATCTTTCAGGTATCTTAAGCATATTTGAAAAGTTTAGTTTTAGTTACACTTACTGGACATATAAAGCAATTTCAGGATATGTTTTTCCTGACGGGATTTATCAATATATTCCTGATAATGCCTATGTGAAACGGGAAGGCCCGGTTTGTGGCTGGGAAAATTATATAGAATTCTGGGCAAAAGAGAAAGAAAAAATAGCGGATTTTTGGATGACGAAAAATTTTACTCCAAACCAGGCGCTTATTGATGTGCTTGGAAGGTATTTTGCTAAAGGAGGGAAATGAAAAAGATTATTGTTCCTGCTATTCTCACGGAGGACAAACAAGAATTAGTACGTATGTGCGCTCTTTGCGCCGGTTTTTGCAGTTCTGTACAAATAGATATAATGGACGGTAAATTTGTTCCGTCTAAAAGTGTTACCGTAGATGATCTTGCTGATTTACGGTTATCTATGGAGAGCGAAGCTCATTTAATGGTTGAGGATCCGCTGGAGTGGTTAGAAGTATTTAAAAAGATAGGTTCGAAGCGTATAATTTTTCATTTTGAAATAAAAAAAGACCATGAGAAAATAATTAATGAGCTAAAGAATGCGGGGTTGGAAGCCGGGATTGCCATAAATCCGTCTACAAAGATAAGCACTTTCAGTCATCTCTTAGATAAGGTTGAGAGTGTTCTTTTTATGTCTGTTGTTCCCGGATTTTATGGTTCGAAGTTTATACCGGAAGTATTGGAAAAGATTCAAAAGTTTAAAAAAATATACCCGCAGAAATGCACGGGGATAGACGGCGGCGTTAAACCTGATAATATAGCTCGCGTTGTTCGAAGTGGCGTGGATTATATATGTGTGGGAAGCGCGGTATTAAAAGCCGAAGACCCAAAAGCTGCATACCTGGCAATGGAAAAAAACATATGAGTAGAAGCTTTAAGGTGCTTTTATTTATTCTAATTTTGGCAGCCCCGCTTATATTTTATAAATATTTTTATAAACCAAGGCCTGGAATCGGAATAAAAAAAACTATAACCAGGCAGGTTGTGGAAGAGAAGCCAAAAGTTGCGCTTATATTCGATGATCTGGGTGAGAGCCTTCAGGATCTAAAGGAGATAAATTCATTAAACATTCCGGCAACTATTTCGATACTACCTGGTTTAAAACTTTCTAAAAACATTGCGCATTTATCTTCGCGCTGCGGATTTTCCGTGCTTACGCATCTTCCGATGGAGCCTAAAAATGTAAAAAAATTTGAAACAAGCAAATACCGCTTCATAAGCACTTCTTTGACTAAAGGTGAGCGCACAGCGCTTTTACGGTATTACTTGAACTACATAAGGGTGGCTATTGGGGTAAATAACCATATGGGGTCAGCTGCCACAGAAGAGCCTGAATTGATGCGGGAAGTTTTAAAGGCGGTAAAGAGGAAAGGCCTGGTTTTTATCGATAGCCGCACCTCCAAATCTTCTGTCGCCTGCAAGGTAGCCAAGGAAGTAGGTGTGCCTTGCGCGTCCAATGAAGGTTTTTTTGACAGCTTAAGCGATGTACGCCTTATGGAAGATAGATTAAAAGATCTATTGAGTCATGCAAAGCAGAAAGGGAAAATCATCGTAATAGCCCATCCGAAAAAGAACACCTTTGCCGTTCTTCATAAACTATTGCCCCAAGCACAAAAAGAAGTGCAATTTATTACAATAAAAGAATATTTTGAATTCTAACCCGACCATAAAATGAAGCCTTCCATAACTCCTCGGGCTAAAGCCCGAGGTTTCGGCATGGCGAATACTAAAGCGGCGCTCATATATATCCGCAGCCTGAAGGCTGCGGATATGGGGCCGCGAATGTATAAATTCAGAAGTAAATAAATATCCGATTTTATTTCATTTTTTTACTTATCTTTAAAATATGAAAAAAGTATTGTTGCATGTTTGTTGTGGCGTTTGCGCGGTTTACTGCATCCAGCGTTTGACTGAGGAAGGTTATTACGTGGAAAGCTTTTTTTATAACCCGAATATTCACCCTGAAAGTGAATATTTAAAAAGAAAAACAGCGGCCGATGAAGTTACTGTAATTACAAAAACTAAATTAATTGAAGGCCCGTATGAGCCGGCAATATGGTTTAATGAATGTAAAAATTATAAAGATTCCAAAGAGGGCGGGCAACGTTGCCTGATTTGCTACCGAATCAGGCTTGCGCGGACTAGAGAAGAAGCAACAAGCAGAGGATTTGATTTTTTTACGACAACCTTAACTGTTAGCCCGCACAAAAACAGTAAAGATATTACTACTATCGGCCGGGAAGCAGGATCTTCGGAATTTCTTCCAATTGATTTTAAAAAACAAGATGGGTTTAAAAAAACATTGGAATTGGCGAAGAAGCATAATTTATACCGGCAGAACTATTGCGGTTGCCTGTACAGCATTAGAGAAAATCCGCAAAGTTAGCTCTTAGGAAACTACCCGGTAACTGAACACTAAGAGCTCGGAGCTTATTAGCGTCAAAATGTTAAAGTGTTGGGTGTTATGAAAGAGCCGTATCGCTCATTTAATTCATATTTAAGGGAAAAATTTGGCGAGAGGGTGCATCGTATAAGCGTAGATGCGGGTTTTAGCTGCCCGAATCTTGATGGAACTTTAAGCAAAGAAGGGTGTATATATTGTGACAATAAAGCGTTCAGTAATTTTGCCGAAAGAAATATTGACTTATCGGAACAAATTGAATCTTCCATACGTTACTATACTCAAAAAATCGGAGTAAAAAAATTTATCCTATATTTTCAGTCATTTACAAATACTTATGCTGATATTAAAATCCTGGAAGATAGATACGATATTGCAAAAAAATTTCCTCAAGTAATAGGAATTTCTATTTCAACACGCCCGGACTGCATCGATGAAGAAAAAATAAAACTCATTTCTTCTTATAAAAAAGATTATTTGATATGGATAGAATATGGCCTTCAGACTACAGATAATGACAGGCTTAAGGTGCTTAACCGAAAACATACATATGAAGATTTTTTGTCGGCACTCGAGCTTGCCCGCAAGTACGACATAGATACGGGTGTCCATCTGATTTTGGGCCTGGGGCAGCCATTTGAAACAATCATAGAAGATGCTGAAAAAATAGCTTCTCTTGATATCCAGGGAGTAAAATTTCACGTCTTGCATGCTTTGAAAAATACAGTACTGGGTAAGTTGTATAATGAGGGGAAATTCCATTTATTTACCGAAGAGGAATATATAAGTGGAATATGTGATTTTCTGGAACGAATTCCGAAAAATATTGTTGTATTAAGGTTAATTTCAAATGCGCATCCGGATTGTCTTATCGCACCGTCATGGATAAATAAAAAAAGTGAAGTAATAACAAAGATTAAAAAAGAGTTTTTTAAAAGAGGGTCCCGTCAGGGGTATATTTTTGAAAAGAATGGGAAAATTTAAAGGCGTGTTGTACATTACCCCGCCTCACTGTAGATGTATAAAATTTTCTTTGAAAATTTTATACGTTCGGCGGGGTTAATTCGGCTACGCAGCTTTTCGGCGCTTTGGCTTGAAAAGCTGCTGCCTCATTAAACATCTTGATTGCAAATCCGAAAGGTATATAATTATTCCTAGAAAAACATGCTTAAGCTAAAAATAATTTTATCCGCTTTTTTATTTTCAGTTATACTCCATGTTGCCTTTTTTTCTTTTTTTCGGCTCTACGTTGACACAAAGCTCACTCCGTATGTTTTCGTATGGCCCGGCGTCTTGGATAAAAATTATTCATCCAATAAAATAACCTATATAGATTTTTTAACAAAAGATACAATTTTTATCCGAGGTATGGATTTTAAAAAAAGCTTTTTCTTGTCATCTCTGGAAAAACCTGAAATCGAAATAAAAAATCGTCGTGCCAAGCAAGTTTCGCTTTTTTTGGATAATTTCCAAAATAAGCATTACGTGAAAGAGAAATCAGACCCCTTGTATCTTTGGAAGAAGTCAGAAAATTTGTCAATCCAGGAAAAAGAAGAAGTTTCCTATAAGGCATTTGTGTCTCCTTACGGTAGGGTGATTTTTTCTTTTCCGGAGAAGCTGACGATTAGTTCCCCTGACAATATATCCTCCCAGGAATACATGCGGCAGGCTTCTATATTTTTTAAAGATAAATTTTTCTGGACAAAGCTTGAGGCAGTGGTAAGATAAAATGAAAATTGAATTATCACTCTTTTTAAGCGCAATATTTTCTATAGCCACCTTCACGATGTTATTGTTTGAGGCGCTCCAAGAACGTAAAAAAACGATAGCTAAAAAGAATATTCAGCTAAGACGCGAAAGGTGTGAAGTGTGTGCGTCAATATATTTCGTTTCTCCTTTGTTAAAGTATTGGCGTTGCTCGTTTTGTGGTAGTTTAAATAGATGAATAGCCCTAAGAGCTGTTTATCTTTAAGGGCTTGAAGTGCCCGTAAGAGCTCGTAAAATGAATAATATGATTACTGACATCGGTATAGCAGCAGGAGAAATCTGGCATTTTCTTGACAAGCATGGCGAGGTAACCCTTTCTGATCTTCTCTTGGGGATCGAAAAACCAAAAGAGGTGATCCTTATGAGTTTAGGCTGGCTTGCAAGAGAAGGGCATGTTTTAGCCCAGTATGAAAATGGAGATTATAGGATAAATTTAAGGAAAAGCTAAATCATAAACGAGGTGTTTAATGAAAAAAGCTGTTGTTTTGATCATGGTTATAGGTGTAATGTTCGTGCTTACTATTCTTGCCGTGGTTGCCTTAAATCTTATGACTACTGAATCGCGCGTGGCAGAACATAAAATAAGAAGAACACGCGCTTATTATGCTTCTCAAGCTGGTATTGTTGATGGCTTAGAGCGGTTAAGGATCGGGGATCTGGCAACTCCGGCTCCAGGAACAGGAATAGCTTACTGTTTAGGTGAACAAGTTAATACTTATATTCCTGTAGTAGTAATTGTTTCACGTGGAGCTAACTTTATTGTAAGTACGGCTGCCTTTCCTAATTGTACCAATAGCGATAGGACATATACTTGCGATGTTGCTTCGCCTTCTCCTTTTTGCGTATTTTCTACTGTAGGCGATTATTCAGGCTAAAGATTTTCTCCCTCTGATTCTACTTTTAGACTTACCTTGACAGAAAAACTTTTCTCTGTCAAAATATTCCCCTAATTATCAAAGTTTTGTTTTTAGCTAGGCACTTCGGATAAATATCCTCAGTGCTAATGAAAAATAATAAGACACTTCGTGATGCTGTCCTTAAGTGTTGATGAACAATAAGGAATAACCCTTAATGAGGCTTCATCGAATGCAAGCCGAAGGCGCAGCATGAGATGGTAGCCGAATTAATCCTGAGCGAAGCGAAGGATCTTTGATTAGGCACTTCGGCGGGGTCGCCTCAGTGCCGCTAAAAAATAAGGAATAACCCTAGTTAATTGCTTTTTTAGCGGGCCTGTAGCTCAGTTGGGAGAGCACTTCGTTCGCAACGAAGGGGTCAGGAGTTCAACTCTCCTCAGGTCCATGTTTTTACTAGTGCTTAGCTTTTAGCTTTTACCAGGTTTGTTGTGGTATGGTAGCAAACGTTGGATGCAGCAATGAAGAAAGTTTGCTCTTTGAGCAAACGCTGCATACAACTCTCCTCAGGTCCATGTTTTTATCAGTGTGAAATGAGAAAAAAAATTATCTTTGCGTTGTTAGTATTATTCTTTGTTCTATCCGCAACCAGCAACGCGCAAGATATAAAAAAATGCGAGTTTTGCGGTTCTTTTTATCCATCTAAAACAAAGGAATTAAGCGATTCTATCGACAAAGCCTTAAGAGAAGCAAATGTTGAAAATTTAAAAGGTGATATAGTAGGTATTATAGTTCCTCATGCCGGCTATGATTATTCGGCAAAAATTGCTGCGTATGCGTATAAAGCGCTTATCGGGCAAAAGTTTGATACAGTTATTATCCTTGCCGCCGGCCATAAACATTATCCGGAACATATAGCTGTTTATCCTGAAGGTTACTTTCAAACCCCTTTGGGTAATTTGCAGGTTGATGATAGCCTGGCGCGGCAGTTTAAATCGTTTGATCAGGCGTTTTTGGATAAAAATTATTTTTCAAGAGAGCATCCCATTGAGGTAGAGTTGCCGTTTATTCAAAAATCGCTTAAAGATGTAAAAATCCTTCCAATCCTCTTTGGAAAAGCCAGCTTTAAGGAATTGACGGGTTTTGCGCAAAAACTTAATGAAATTTCTCAAGAAAAGCGAATTCTAATTGTCGTATCGTCAGATTTTTCTCATTTTTATACCTATGACGATGCTGTAAGGCTTGACAAGGAAACCATAGACCTTATAAAAGATAAAAATGTGGATCATCTTTGGGCCTTGGAGGAGTACAATGAACAAAGGGCTTGCGGAATGTATCCGATTATCACTTTGCTTTTATATTCAAAGCTTAAAAACGCGGAAATTGCGATATTAAAAAGTGCTAATTCCGGTGACACCGGCCCTGACAGAGAAAGAGTTGTGGGCTATGTAAGCGCGGTTGCTTATAAACCGGCAGGAAAAAAGAGCGATAAGGAAAAAACAGGCAGAATATTATCTAAGGAGGAAGCTATGCGAGATTTTACCTTAAATAAAGATGAAAAAAAAGAATTGTTAAGCATTGCCCGTAAAACCATAGAAAACTATTTACAGCAAAACAAAATTCCCGAATTCAAGGTGGAATCCGAAGCGCTTAATGAAAAAAGAGGCGCGTTTGTAACTCTAAAGAAAAATGGAGAATTGCGCGGCTGTATAGGACGTATTGTTGCCGATACGCCGCTATATATGGTTGTATCGAATGTCGCGATTGATTCCGCGATGAATGATCCGCGTTTTGAACCGGTAAGGTTTAACGAGTTCAATGATTTAGAAATCGAAATCTCCGTCCTTACCCCTTTTGAAAAGATAAAAAATTTTGACGAAATAGAAGTCGGTAAACATGGCCTTATGATTAGGCATGGTTTTTACTCCGGAATACTTCTTCCTCAGGTACCGCTCGAATATGGTTGGGATAAGGAGGCGTTTTTAACGCATTTATGCCTTAAAGCAGGGTTGCCTCAGGATGCATATTTGGATAAAAATGCTGCAATTTATAAATTCAGCGCCATAGTTTTTAATGAAGCGGGCATTGATAAATAATATGTCAAAAGTAAGAATATATATTCCTAACGAAGAATTAAGTGTAAATCTTAAGATAGAAGAACGAGAGATACTGCATAAGATAAAAGATGTTCTTACGCTTAAAGAATCAGAAAAGGTTTACGTTTTTGATGGCGCGGGGAAAGAGTATGTTTATGAAATCGGCGACGTCAACAGGAACCATGTTTTACTTATAAATAAGCAAATCAGCCGCCAGGATGACGAAATAAAAAATAAAATAATCCTGGCAATACCTTTACTGAAAGAGCAGAAGATCGAATATATTTTAGAAAAAGCCACAGAGCTTGGAGTAGAGAGCTTCCAGCCGTTTATCTGCGAGAGGAGCATTCGAGAAATGCCTTCCTCAGAGAAGATGAAAAGGTGGGCAAGGATAGTTCAGGAGGCAACGCGGCAGTCAGAGCGTTTGTGGATCCCGAAAATAGAAGAAATTTTGGCTTTTGATAATTTAATGAAAAAAGATTTCAAAACTAAAATTTGTGCAGCCATAGATGGGGCATATATTAAAGATATGAAAAACTACAATAAGGAAAAAGTGCTTTTAATCGCTGGCCCGGAGGGTGATTTTTCACCGCAGGAATTTATTAAAATGAAAGATAACAATTTCTACTTTTTAAAGCTGTCGGAGAATATTCTGCGCGCGGAAACTGCAAGCGTCTTTATGGTCGGCCTTGCAAACTACCTGATGATTTAAGCCCAGGCAATAGTTCAAATAATTATAAAAATATGCGAGTAAAATTTTATACGTTGGGATGTAAAGTCAACCAATACGAAACCCAGGCTTTGAGGGAAAAACTTGTTTCTCGTGGTTTTGAAGTAACCGATGCTGATGCCGAGTTGCATATCATAAACACCTGTTCGGTTACAGCTAGAGCCGATACTGATTCTAGGAAGCTTTTGATTAAAATAAAAAAAATGTACCCCGGCGCTAAAATCGCGGTTTGCGGCTGCTGGGTTAATCATAATAAAGAAGAGCTTATAAAGCTAGGGGCGGATTATGTAATTAAGCAGGAAAAGAAACCATTTTTAGCTGATATCCTTAAAGACGAAATCGGAAAAGATAGTGATATCTGGTCCTTAGAAATTAATGAATTTCCTAACCAGCGCGCATTTTTGAAAGTCCAGGATGGCTGCGACAATTTTTGTTCATTCTGCAAGGTGCCATTTTTACGCGGCCGTTCACGCAGCCGCAAAAAAGAAGATGTGATTGCTGAAGCAAACAGGCTTAGTGCCAAACACAAGGAGATAATTCTTTGCGGTATAAATTTGGGGCTTTATGGAAAAGATTTAAATCCGGCCGAAAGCCTCGCTGAATTAACCGCAGATATCCTTAAGATTAATTCTCTTTCCCGTTTACGTCTAAGTTCTCTTGAGCCTCTTTTTGTGAATGGCGGGACCCTTGAGCTTTTTAAGCATCCGAAGATGTGCCCGCATTTACATTTGCCGTTTCAAAGCGGGGATAACGCTGTTTTAAAGGCGATGAATAAAAAAGAAAGCGTAGAAATGTATAAAGATGTTGTCAACAAGCTAAAAGCGATGAACAGCGATATCGCCATAAGCTGTGATATTATTGTCGGATTTCCGGGGGAAACGCAAAAAAACTTTGAAAATACCTTGGAATTCATTAATGAAGTAAGGCCTATGCGGATGCACATATTTACTTTTTCTCCGCGAGAGAAAACGAGGTTTTTCGGAAAAAAAATAGACGTTAAAACAGCTAAAGCCAGGTATAATATTTTGAAAAAATTAGCGGATGGTTTTTCGCTTGAGTACAGAAATAAGTTTATAGGCCGGATCCTTAATGTAGTGGCTGAGGAGAAAAAAACTGACTGCATCGCCGGTTACAGTGAAAATTATATCAAAGTAAATTTTAGAGAAAATAACAAAAAAGCGATAACGGTGCCCGGTTTGGGAATTTTAGGAAAAATTGTTCAGGTTCGCATAGAAGAAACAAATAATGGAGAAGCGTCCGGATTTATGGTGCGATAAAAGCAGATATTATGAATCTAAATGTTTTTATAAGTAAAAGCGGTTATTGTTCAAGAAGAAAGGCTGATGTTTTGATTAAAACAAGTAAGGTAACTGTTGACGGCAAAATAATCGATAAGCCATATTATGATGTAAGACAAAATCAAAAAGTATGTGTAGATGGGAAAGACATCATACAAAAAAATCAGGTTTATTTCATTTTCAACAAGCCAAAAGGGGTAGTCGTGACCTGCAGGGATATCTTCGCCGATAAAAAAGTAACGGATTTTTTTCCTAAGGAGTTTAACGGAATCTTTCCGGTGGGAAGGCTTGATAAGGACACAACCGGGCTTATTATTCTTACTAACGATGGCGACTTATGTTATCGTGTTACCCACCCGAGTTTTGAGGTTGAAAAGGAATATGAAGCGCTTTTAAACGGAACCTTGAGCCTCTCTGACATCGCAAAAGCAAAAAAAGGAATTAGCGATGAGAGCGAATTACTTAAGGTTAAGCGAATAAATATCTTAAAAACCGACGGCAATAGGACCTTTTGCAGTGTAGTTGTTTCCGAGGGAAAAAAAAGGCATTTGCGGCGGATATTCTGCGCCCTGGGTTATTTTGTCGTAGCCTTAAAAAGGGTGAGAATCAGTAATCTTAAATTAGGCCGTCTTGAAAGCGGGCGATATACTTCGCTGCCCCAGAAAGAGATTTACCATTTACTTTTTGGCACCGAGCGATTAAAATAAATTATTGATTACGGAGAACAGAGAAAAAGGGGAAAACTATTCTGTACTCTGTTATCTGTACTCTAACCGAGCGAAGCGAGGTTATAATGAAGATTGTTTTTTTAGATAGAGACGGTGTCATAAATAAATATCCTGGAGATATGCGTTATGTGACAAGCCCGAAGGAATTTAAATTTATCCCCGGCAGTATTCAGGCGATAAAAAAGCTCAAAGACAAGGGGTTCACCCTTTTTGTAATCTCAAACCAGGCTGGTGTTGAAAAAGGAATTTATTCTCAAAAAACTCTCGACGATATTGATAAAAAAATGATTCGTGAATTAAAAAAGCACAAAACAAGCCTGGATGGTATTTATTATTGCACACACAGAAAAGAAACCAATTGTTCATGTCGCAAGCCTAAGACCGGACTTATGCATAAAGCGGTTACAGATTTAAATGAAACACCTAAGGTTTCAGTTTTTATAGGGGATTCATTCATGGATATGCGGGCGGCAAGGGAATTTGGCGCAAAGCCGGTCCTGGTTCTTTCCGGTAAGGAAAAAATTTCAAACAGGAACAAATGGGAATTTGAGCCTGATTATATTTTTGATAACCTCTTAATAGCCTCTTATTACATATGTTCACATTATGGATAAAATTTTGCTTGTTCACGCAAGTTTCGGTGAAGGACACAAAAGAGCGGCAACCGCCCTTAAGAGTTTTCTTAACGCCGAGTGCGTAGACCTTCTTGATTTTTCTTATCCTTTCGTCAAAAAAATATACCTTTCCCTTTATGCCATGACGACGGAGCGCATGTATTTCCTTTGGAATTTTGTCTTTGTTTCCACCGAAAATAAATTTATGCGTTGTTTTTCCGAGCGCATTCAGGAATTTATTTTCTTCCATTTTTTTGAATATTTACGCAAAACCAAGCCGCAAGTAATAGTATCAACACATTTTTTTCCTTTGAGCTTTGTGGCTAGAATAAAAAAAGAATTTGATGTTAAGCTCATCGTGATAGTTACTGATTTACGGGCGCATCCTATCTGGGCGCATAAGGCGGTAGATGCATATTTCGTACCTCTCGAAGAGACAAAGAATGATTTAATAAAAGCCGGCATTGCAGCAGATAGGATTACCAGTGGTTATGTTTCTTTAAGGGAAGGGTTCCTCGAACAGTCGAATGAGGCCGAGATACGAAAGAAATTTTCGTTTGATGAGCGTCCGGTTATTCTTTTTATGTCTTCGCTTCGGGGTAATTTTCCTTTTTTTGATGAAATTGTAAACAGAATAAAGGATAAATTTAATATTTTTGTTATCTACGGAAAGAATAAGGAGCTTAAGGCGTACTTGGAAAATTTAAAAATAGACAATCTTAAATTTTTACCGTCGTGCGAGGAGATATGGGAAATTTTTCAAATCAGTTCAGTCCTCGTTACAAAACCAGGCGGGCTTACAACTTTTGAAGGTGTCTACAAAAGAAAAACTTTTATTTTTTTACGTTACATCCCCGGCCAGGAAGAAGAAAACATGAAAATACTGATTAAGCATAACATTGGAAGATTCGTTCATGATACAAATGGGTTTTTTGATGCTCTTGACTACCTAACCCAACGAGCAAGCACGCTTAAAGATGATTACCCTCTAAGATTCACCGATATACGTAAAGTATTAAAAGAAACAATTGCCAGAATAACAAAAACATAATTACACGATAATAATGAAAATTGCCAAGGTAACATTGTCTTTAGGTTTAGAGCGGGAATTTGATTATCTTTTAGGGGAAGATCTAAATCCAAAAATAGGTTCCCGTCTTTTGGTTGATTTCAGAGGGAAAAAGCAGCTTGGTATTTTAACGGGAATACACGCTGCTTCGCGTATACAAAAAATCAAACCAGTCATCGATGTCCTTGATTCAGAACCAGCGCTGTCTGGTGAAAATATAGTCTTTGCAGAAAAACTCAGTACGTATTACCCCTACGCGTTAAGTGAATTCTTGTTTATGATGCTGCCGAAATATCTCAGAACGCTAAAAAAAACATCCTTAAACGCAACCCCTGAACCAGAATCATCCGGTATTTCAAAAAAAACTTTTATCAAAGCGAGCGATTTTAAAACACGCTACGAGAATTGGCGGGAACTCATAAAGGAGAAACTTAAAACCGGCTCAGTTCTTGTGATATTCCCTCAGGTTAGTTTTCTTTTGGAAGCGCGAAAAATTATTGAGAAGGATTTTGCTGATACTAAAATTCTTCATAGTTACGAAAGCGAAAAAGAATTATTCCAAAGCTGGGTTTCAACCAGGGAAAAATCTCTAATTCTAGGCACGCGGGTAGCGTTATTCTATTATCCCAAAGATTTAGCTTTGCTTGTGATTGAAGAAGAGAGCAGCCCGTATTATTTTCAAGAAGAAAAGCCTTTTTATCATCTTTTTGATCTGGTAATGTTGTTGGCGGATATAAAAAAAATCGACATTATCTTTAGCGCAAATTATCCAAGCCTTTATGCCTATAATTTGATTAAGCAAAAAGAAATTGAATTAATCGATGAAGAAACGCAAAAACTGCAGGTAAAAGTAGTTAGTGTTGGGGAGCACCGGCATCAGCTGATTAGCCCTCTTTTGGTAGAATTTTTACAAAAACACATTGCTTCCGGCAAGCGCGCGGTAATCCTCTGGAACAAAACCGGATTTGGATCATATCTTGCCTGCTCTTCATGCGGCTATATTTTCCAATGCCCAAGTTGTTCGGGGTTCATGAAGCTTTCCCTTATTAAAAACAAAGGGGTATGTCCTCATTGCGGCAAAGAACGCGATATCCCAAAAACCTGCCAATTGTGCAATAATGGTTACATCAAGAGTTCCGGTATGGGGACAGAAAGAATAGAACTCCTGCTGCGACGGATTTTTCCCGATGCCAAAATCGCGGAATGGGAAAAACGTCAGCCTGATACGCAAATAGTAATTGCTACTTCAAAAATAATCGGTTCTATCTATGCGGAGGAAAAATTCGATAACGGATTTTTGCTCGATGCTGACTATCAGATGTCAAGACTGGATTATGAGGCTACGTTTGATACATATCTATATATACAGAATCTTTCAAGAATGTTTAAAGAGAGTGTTTATATTTTCACGCGTAACAAGAGCCACTACCTTTTTGAGTTAATAAATGCCGGGTGGACCAAGATGTACGAAAAAGAACTTTCTCTCCGGTATGAGCTTGCGCTTCCGCCTTTTGGCACCATTGCAAAAATTATTCTGAGAAGCCCAAAAGAAAGTACGCTGCTTAAACATACAATCAATCTTTTGCAACGTTTTAAAGATAAAAATCTTGAAGTTTACGGCCCTTTCAAAGAACAACCCTATAAATTAAGAAGTAAGTTTCGTTATTCGGTAATATTAAAATCAAAAGACAGCGGCGCTTTGCGTTATGTCGTTAAGGAAACTGTTCGTGATTTTCGTACATCGTCTTTGCAGGCGGCAGTTATTGTAAGATAATTATGAAGATTATTTATTTTGGTAGTTCTAATTTTTCTCTTATAATTCTTGAAAATCTTATCCGCGCAGGTTTTGTTCCCAGGCTTATTGTCAGCCAGCCGGATAAACCAAAGGGGAGGGGTTTGAGTTCTTGCCCGACAGAGGTAAGCGAATTTGCTAAAAAAACGAATATACCACTGATAAAGCCTTCTTCTCTTAAAAATCCAAAAATAATCGATGAGATGAAAGATTTTGAGGCTGACTTATTTATAATCGCGGATTATGGAAAAATTTTGCCAGATGTACTGCTTTCTATCCCTAAGTTTGCGTCTTTGGGGGCTCATCCATCCATGCTTCCGGCTTACCGCGGTCCGGCACCGATAAATTGGGCTCTAATGAATGACGATAAGGAAACGGGGGTTACGATTTTTAAAATGGATCAAGGTTTGGATACCGGAGATATTGTTTTGCAGAAAAAAATCGCCATAGATAACAGCGATAACGCAAATACACTACATGAAAAACTCGCTACAGAAGGCGCAAGGGTTTTAATTGAAGCCATACGTATGTTTGAAAAATCTAGCTGTATCTTTAAACCTCAAGATGAAAATTTATCTTCTTTTGCTCCTAAACTAAAGAAGGAAGATGGAAAAATAAAGTGGGATTCCGAAGCCACACGCATAAGAAATCTTGTGCGTGCCACCCTTGGCTGGCCGTCCGCGTACACCTATTATAAAAATAAAATGATAAAAATTATTGATAGTGAAGTAATCTTTATACCATGCGAACATAAACCTTCAACGATCGTTAATATAGATAAGGAAGGAATTTGTGTGGCTACGGGAAAAAATTTATTAAAAATAAAACGTCTTAAACCGGAAGGCAAAAAAGAGATGGATGCATATTCTTTCGTCATCGGACATAAATTGTCTGTC
>JBAZGZ010000007.1:0-684 GCA_041652615.1 Candidatus Omnitrophota bacterium
TGATGTTTTATCTGATAGCCCGCAGATTATGCAAATTCCTTATGAATCTGAAAAACAGTTCGCAGTTTCCGTAAACAAAATTGACGGTAAGGCCCATATTTTCGTGAAAGGTGCTGTTGAGAAAATTATTCCTATGTGCAAGGCCATGGCAACGCCTTCCGGCGATAGCGCAATTGATGCGAGCGCAGTTGAGGAAGCGTCTCGGCAGTTAGCCGCAGGGGGTTATCGGGTGCTGGCGTTCGCGGAAGGAGAGGCTTCTTTGGAAAAGGCCGAAAATATTAACGAAGACAGGCTGCAAGGGTTGACATTTATTGGAATGACGGGGATGATTGATCCGCTTCGTCCTGAAGCCCGACAGGCTGTAGAATCTTGTAAAAAAGCAGGAATTAAAGTGATTATGATTACAGGGGATCATCCGGAAACAGCCATGGCGATTGCGCGGGAACTTCATTTAGCGCAGACCATGGGCCAGGTGGTCACCGGCTCCCAATTTACCGAAGTTAAAAAGTCTAGTAGCGAGGTGTTTAGTTCTTTGATCCGTCAGGCCAGGGTATTTGCTCGCGTAGAACCAAAGCAAAAGCTTGATATTGTCAAGACGCTTATCCGTGGCGGGGAATTCGTAGCCGTGACAGGAGACGGCGCCAACGATGCCCCTGCTTTGAGCGCAGCGCAGGTAGGCGTCGC
>JBAZGZ010000007.1:694-17853 GCA_041652615.1 Candidatus Omnitrophota bacterium
CGTGAAAGCGCCAGCTTGATCTTAACCGATGACAATTTTGCTTCGATTGTAGCAGGGGTGGATGAAGGGCGAGTGGCTTACAATAATGTCCGCAAGGTCATTTTTTTATTAATTTCATGTGGCGCCGCGGAAATCATTCTGTTTTTTATGGCGCTTTTTTCAGGTTTGCCTTTGCCGCTCTTTGCCGCTCAATTATTGTGGCTTAATCTTGTGACTAATGGGATTCAGGATGTGGCCCTTGCTTTTGAGCCGGCAGAAGGCAATGAGATGCATAGGCCACCGCGGCCCCCCAAGGAAAAAATATTTAATCCGCTTATGACCAGCAGGGTTCTTTTGTCCGCGGCCGTGATAGGCGGGATTTCTTTTTTCTATTATCACCACTTACTATCGATTGGATGGACGGCCAGCGATGCGCGCAATAGCCTTTTACTCTTATTGGTTTTGTTTGAAAACATGCAGGTTTTTAACAGCCGTTCCGAGTTTAAGTCCGCGTTTATTCATAATCCTTTACGGAATCCCATCCTGTTCTTCGGGGTGATGGGGGCTCAGCTTATTCATATTGGGGCTATGTATACGCCGGTGATTAAAGATGTATTAGGTATCCATCCTGTTTCGTTGGCTCACTGGGTAGAACTTTTCTTATTAGCATTAACGGCGATTGTTGTTATGGAATTAGAAAAATTAATAAGAAAAATTTTAAAGATGAGAACAGGCCGAATGCGAGATTTCGGCAATGGCCCAGGATAATTGTGATGGCTTTTTTGGCCAAGGCAATTTTACTGTCCAGAACAAAACGAGAGCCCGCCTTAAATTTATAAGAAGCGTAAATAAAGAAAAAAGTAATAAATTCGTATTTTCAGAGCAAAAAAATACCAGATATTTCGGACAAATTTAGCGAGGAAATATCTCTCTAAAACCCAAATATCTTGCCATAACGTCACATTACCTATATAATTTTTCTATATAAATAGGGAGAGGTTTCCCCTCGTGGAATAAGAGCGGGACCTTTACAAAATCTTACGAGCGAAGCGAGTTAGATTTTGTTATCCAGCCGAGTTCAAGAAATTTTCGTAGAAAATTTCTTGATGTACAGCGAGGCTGGACAGTAATTCTCTTCTTTAGTCACAGAGGAGAGAGGATTAAAGCCCTGATTCCTAACGGTAATCAGGGCTTCTTTATTTGTCGTTTCTTGAAAAAATAATATTTCCAAATTCACCAATAGCTGTATGTAGCGAGACCGTCCCTTTAGGGATTATGTCCGCGTGTTCTTGCCAACGATCCTCCTTGACAAAAAGTAACCGGTATGTTATATTAATAATGAAAACCATTTCCAATAATGACTTATTAAACAGGAAAATTTATGCTAAATAGAAATTGTATTGGTTCGCCATGGTGGCAGGGAAAATTTAAGGGGTGTGGTTACAGGATTACTCTTGGCCGTGAAGCTATCCTGGATGCACTATCTAAAGCAGAGAAGCATTTAAGCGCGGAAGATATTTACATGAAGGTTCATTCTTCACATCCTAACATTGGCTTGACTACAATTTACAGAACTTTAGATATTTTAGTGAACTTAGGGCTTGTGTTCAAATTTGATTTTGGCGACGGTAGAGCAAGGTATGAATTGGCAGAAGGCCCGAAAAAGAACAATCATCACCATCATTTGGTTTGTACTTCCTGTAATAGAGTAATTGATTATACGGATTTTATTGAGGAGGAAGTTAAATTGCTACAGGAAACTGAAAAAGGTTTATCAAAGAAATATAATTTTAAAATAAACAATCACTTAATCCAGTTTTACGGAACATGCGCAAAGTGTAGCAAGAAAGAAAAGTAAATATATTTTTTTGTCTATTAAATGGAAATGGTTTCCAGTAACGAAAAGGAGGTGTGATATGCCAAATTTTGACGGAACAGGACCTTCAGGTTTAGGGCCGATGACAGGTGGTGGTAAGGGTTTTTGTGTTATGCCTCTAGGCACGGTACGGTTTGGAAGGGGCGGTGGCAGAGGTTGCAGGAA
The DNA here is from genome assembly GCA_041652615.1 of Candidatus Omnitrophota bacterium. GTDB lineage: Bacteria > Omnitrophota > Gorgyraeia > Duberdicusellales > 4484-171 > JAJYOP01. The sequence continues at coordinate 2,715 of JBAZGZ010000007.1, forward strand.
TTGGTATTACGCGACGGGGTTAACCGGCCGACAAAGAGCTTCTTCGGGGTATCCTGCTTTTGGGAGAGGATTTCCTCTGGTTGATCTATCAGCTTTAGGTACGAAGAAAGAAAAGCAGATCTTAAAAGAAGAAGCAATGGTTTTAGAGAATGAGCTTAATAAGGTTAAGGAACGAATAACAATTCTTGAGGAGCAATCTAAGGAAGAGTAAGTAATTAATTAATTTATTTAACAAGCAAAAAGGAAGGATGATTATGAGATTAGGTATAACTTTAGACGAAGATAATGGTATGCACGGGGATGTGTCGCAGCATTTTGGCCAGTGTAAATATTTTTTACTGGCTGATATAGAGAACAATAAAGTTAAGGGGGTGCGTACGGTTGTTAACAATGCTGTGCATGGCGGAGGCAGCTGTGTAGCTGTAGATGAAATTTTAAAGCACAAAATAACTCATATTATTTCCGGAGGTATGGGGATGGGCGCTCAAGCTAAATTTGCCAGTGCTGGCGTACAGGTATTTGGATATTCCGGTAAAGTAAAAGATGCGATTGATGATTTTCTGAAAAATACTTTAGGCAGTTTAGACGCTTGTCATGAGCACGGCAATGAATGTCATTAAAAAGGCGGTAAAAGATGAGAATTTGCATTACATCTTGCGGCAAAACTTTAGATTCAGTTGTTGACTCTCGTTTTGGAAGATGTGCCTATTTTATTTTTTATGATATTGAAACCGCGGATTTTGAGGTACAGGAAAATAGTAACGCTCAATCCCAAGGCGGCGCTGGAATACAATCCGCGCAGTTTGTAGCATCCAAAGAAGTAAAAGCAGTTTTAACCGGTAATGTAGGGCCGAATGCGTATCAAACTCTAAATGCAGCAGGCATTGAAATTTATACCGGCGTAACCGGAACGATTAAAGAAGCAATAGAGCAATATAAAACAGGAAAGCTTAAGTTGACGCAAAATCCCAGCGTGGGGCCTAAATTCGGAATGGGTAAAAAATAACTGAAGGAGGTATGCCATGCCATTTTTCGAACCAATTGAAAAAATCGAGCCAAAACATTTAGATTTAGAAAGAGCAAGAAAATCCTTAAGAGAAGAGCTTGAAGCGATAGATTTTTATCAAGAAAGAATTGACGCAACCAATGACGAATCATTAAAGAAAGTCCTCGCTCATAATATGAATGAAGAAAAAGAACATACCGCAATGCTTATGGAGTGGATTAGGAAAAATGATCAAATTCAAGACAAAGTGTTCAAAGAGCATGATTAACGTTTTGACTTTGTTTGGGTGTTCCTATTTGGATTTTTTAAGTGAGTGAAGTAAATTTTAAAGAGAGGTGATTGATATGCCAAGAGGAGACGGAACTGGTCCTTTAGGGCAAGGCCCGGGAACAGGTAGAGGAAGAGGCATGGGTAGAGGTGCGGGAAAAGGGCGTATGGATGGAACAGGGGCGCGCGGCGGTTTAGCTGAAAATTGTGTTTGTCCTGTTTGCGGAATAAAGGTTGCGCGTAAAGCAGGCACACTGTGCGTTTCAATAAACTGCCCTAAATGTGGAACAATGATGATGAAAGAATAAGGATAGGCATTGGAAAAGCAAGTCTTAGAAAATCATCAAAGATATTTAGAGCGTAAAGCCTTTTATAAGAGTTTCGGCTGCGATATCGATAAAGAGCGTGAGTTTATCATTGCGAAAGCTCACCCTCTTTACGGAGATATTTTAGAAGCCGGAACCGGCAAGGGGCATTTTGCGCTTAGTTTAGCTAAACAAGGCTACCGGTTTACCACTTTCGATATTTCTAAGGAAGAACAAAATTTTGCGAAACTTACGCTAAAGTATTTTGGTTTAGATAGCTTGGTTAATTTTAAGATTGAAAACGGAGAGTCTTTAAGTTTTAAAGACGGAAAGTTTGATATGGCCTTTTCTGTAAACACGCTTCACCATCTCATAAACCCTTATAAAGTTATTGATGAGCTTATCCGTGTGCTTTCTTTTGAAGGCAGGATTGTTTTAAGCGATTTTACCGTAGAGGGGTTTCAGCTAATGGATAAAATACACAAAAGTGAAGGAAACACCCATCAAGTAAGTAAAACTACCTTGGCGGACGTAGAGAAGTATTTGGTTGCCAAAGGTTTTAAAATAGAGAAACACAAAAGCCAATTCCAGGAAGTTTTGATTACTTACCATCTAGTAATATGATTATTTCAGTTGCAAGCGGAAAAGGCGGAACCGGGAAGACTACTATTGCTATTAATTTAGCATTATCTTTAAATAATGTTCAGTTTCTTGATTGTGATGTTGAAGAGCCTAACGCCCATATTTTTCTTAAACCTGATTTTAAAGTAAGACAACCGGCATATATACTTGTCCCTGAAATTGACAAATCAAGATGTGATTATTGTGGCAAATGTGCTAAGGTCTGCGTTTATAATGCCATAGCGGTGCTTCCATCTCAAGATGGAAAAAAAGGTACTACCTTGGTTTTTGCTCAGCTATGCCATGGCTGTGGCGCTTGTAGTACTCTTTGTCCTCAAAAAGCAATAAAAGAAATAAACAGAGAAATAGGCGTAGTGGAATTGGGTGATTGCGGACAAATAGAATTTGTTCACGGAAAACTCAATATCGGTGAAGCAATGTCCCCTCCTCTTATCCAGCAGGTTAAAAAGCATGTCGATCCTAAAAAAACTGTAATCATTGATGCTCCTCCAGGCACGTCCTGTCCTGTAGTTACTTCAGTTAAGGGTAGTGATTTCTGCGTATTAGTTACTGAACCTACACCTTTTGGTTTAAATGATCTGATTTTAGCGGTAGAAGTATTAAAGAAACTTGTGATTCCTTTCGGGGTAGTGATTAACCGCGCTGATTTAGGAAATAATAAGACCGAAGAATATTGTGAGCAGGAAAATATTCCTGTATTGATGAGAATACCGTTTAGAAAAGAAATAGCGGTTGCATATTCTAAAGGAGAGCCCATGGTCAAGGCTTTTCCCGAATATAAAAAAGATTTTCAGGAGCTTTTTAATAGTATTTGTTTATTAAAAAAGGAAAGCAATGCCGGTTAAAAAAGCCGTAGGATTTTTTATAGGTTCAGATGGTAATGCCCGCGTTAATTGCGGACAGGCTGTGGCCATGGCTTTTAAAGAAAAATTTAATTTATCCGATGAGTTGGTTGATGAGTTTGTTTCATCCGGTTTCGGCAAAGCACCTGATGGCGTATGCGGCGCTTTATACGCGGCACAAACAATTTTGCGCCAAACAGGGAATGATAAAACTGGAGAAATCTCTAAAGTATTTAGCGAGCATGCTGGTTCGGTATATTGTTCAGACATACGTAAACTAAGGAAGGTTTCCTGTGTAGGCTGTGTTAAAAAAGCCGCAAGCATATTGGATCAGGAAATAGGAAATAAAAATATATGAAACAGATTGTAGTTATAAGCGGTAAAGGCGGCACGGGCAAGACCGTAATAACAGGGGCGTTTGCCGCTTTAGCAAAAAATAAAGTTATGGCTGATTGTGATGTTGATGCCGCAGATTTACATTTATTATTACAGCCAAAAATCAAAGAACGCCATGATTTTAGAAGCGGTTTAAGCGCGTCAATTGATAAAAAAATTTGTCAACAATGCGGGAAATGTATCGTGGCCTGCAGATTTAATGCTATAAGTAATGATTTTGTAATTGATCATGTTTCCTGTGAGGGGTGTGGTTTTTGCAGCCATGTTTGTCCGGTAGGCGCTACAAAGATGGAAGAAAATCTCGCTGGAGAGTGGTTTATTTCCGAAACCCGTTTTGGCCCTATGGTTCACGCTAAACTTGGGATTGCGCAAGAGAATTCAGGTAAACTTGTTTCTTTGGTGAGAAAGCAGGCAAAAGGACTGGCAGAAAAAAATAATTGTAATTGGGTAATCATTGATGGCGCTCCGGGCATAGGTTGTCCGGTTATTGCCTCGCTTTCCGGTATAGATTGCGCGGTAGTAGTAACTGAGCCTACGCTATCCGGTCTTCATGATGCGTTAAGGGTTATAGAAGTAACCCAACATTTCAATGTTTCATCGCGGTTAGTCATAAATAAATACGATTTAAATCTCGATATGTCAAAAACAATAGAAGCTCATTGCGTAAAAAATGGGATTTCATTAATTGGCAAAGTCAGGTTTGATAAGACGGTGGTAGAAGCCATGGTAGAGGGTAAGACTATTATGGAATACAAAGATACGCCGGTTAAGGATGAGATTTGCAGTATTTGGGAAAAATTGCAAACGTAAATTAGTATTTATAAACAAGTATATTTTAATATGGCTAAAAATTTAGATATTTCTTCAAATATTCTTGAAGCCTCTCAAGACAATATATATTTCGGGAGAATGAACGATGCTTCAGGGGCCGCTTATGCAAAAGGTCTATGCGGCGATGAAATGGAGTTTTATCTGGTTATTGAGAATGATAGAGTAACACAAATTAAATATTATACTGATGGATGCGTATTTACTAAAGCTTGCGGCGCGCAAGCAGCACGGTTTGCCATTAATAAGCTAATTAGCGAAGTTTTAAAAATTTCACCGCAGCAGGTTATCGATGAATTAAAAAATTTACCGAAAGATTATCTTCATTGTTCAATTTTGGCGGTAAGCGCACTTCATAAAGCAATATCGGATTATTTGTTGAAACCTTAGAATGAAGCCGGGATTTAAATATATTTACGGGCCAGTTCCTTCGTGGAGGCTAGGCAGTTCTTTAGGAATAGACCCGATTTCTCAAGACAAGAAAATTTGCAGTTTTGATTGTGTTTATTGCCAATTGGGTGAAACAATATTTTTTAGCGATGAAAGGAAAGTTTTTGTCCCTGTTGACGCGATTATTGAGGAACTAGATTTGTTGCCGCCAGTAGAAGTAGATTATATTACGTTTTCCGGAGCGGGCGAGCCGACTCTCGCCGAGAATTTGGGAGATATGATAAAGGTGGTAAAAAAAATACGAAAAGACAAAGTAGCAGTTTTAACTAATTCTTCTTTAATGTATAGAGAAGATGTCCAGGAAGATTTATTATCCGCTGATTTAGTGGCGGTTAAGCTTGATGCCTGCTCACAGGAGGTTTTTGGGGCGATTAACCATCCATTTGAAGGTATTTCATTTGATAAGAGTGTTTGCGCGATAAAAAAATTTAAAACTATATATAAAGGTAAATTAGCATTGCAGGTTATGTTTATGGAAGAAAATAAAAAATACGCAAAAAAACTTGCGAGCATTATAAGGGAAATTAATCCAGATGAAATTCAGGTTAATACGCCGCTTAGGCCGTGCAGAGTAAAATCGCTGCCCAAAGAAGAATTGAATAAAATAAAAAAACATTTTCAAGGATTGAATGTAGTATCCGTTTATGAAGCGCAAAAAAAAGATATTAAACCGATTAGCAATAAAGATACTTTAGCAAGGCGGGGTAAAATTTGATGATAACTTATTTGGATTGCATTCCTTGTTTTTTCCGGCAAGCTCTTGAGGGCGCAAGGATAGTCCATGCAAGTCCAAAGCAACAAAAACAAATTATAGATGAACTTGCAAGAAGAATACCGAAAGTTTCGTTTCGGGCCAGCCCTCCTGAGATAGCCCGGATTGGTTATGGCATTTTAAGAAAAATAATCCCAGGCAGCGATCCCTATAAAGAGATAAAACAAAAAAATAACCACTGCGCTTTGAAGTTGTTAGGTAAATTAAGGAATAAAATAAGTCGCTCAAAGAACAAGCTTTTAACAGCATTAGAATTAGCTATCGCCGGAAATATTATAGATTTTGGCGTGAAAAATAATTTAAATGTAAAAGCGGAATTAAAAAAGATACTCGCAGAGGAAAGTAAAATTATTCATAAAAAATCTATATTCCATTATTCAGAAATAAAAAAAGCTTTAAAAAGTGCAAAAAATATTTTATATCTGGCTGATAATGCCGGAGAAGTGGTGTTTGACCGTCTTTTGGTTGAAGAAATAAAGAAAACCTATCCGGATAAGGTTATCTATTATGCTGTTAAAGAAAAACCTATTATAAATGATGCCTTGCTTGAAGATGCTAAAGTTTGCGGGATTGATAAGGTTGTGAGGGTAATTTCTAATGGGACTGATGCGCCAGGGACGATACTTTCTTTGTGTTCAAAAAAATTTAAGCAAATTTATAAACTGGCGGATATGGTCATTAGCAAAGGCCAGGGGAATTTTGAATCTTTGTCAGGGCAAAAAAGGCCTATTTTCTTCTTGTTTATGGTAAAGTGCCCGGTTGTTGCTAAGGAAACCGGGTGTAGATTAGGTGATATTGTATTATTGGATAATTTTAAAAATGAGTATTTTAGAAATAAAAAAATATCCTGAAAAAGTTTTGCGTAAAAAGTGTAAACCGGTAAGTCAAATAACTAAAAGGGAGAGTTACATTTTTAAAGAAATGCTTTTTACGATGAGGCATTTTTCGGGAATAGGCTTGGCGGCGCCGCAAGTAGGTATTCTTGAGAAACTTATTGTGGTTGAATTTGAAGGTATTACCATAAAGTTAGCTAATCCGGAAATCCTTAAGATAAAAGGAGCGGATATTATGGAAGAAGGCTGTTTGAGTTTTCCTGATAAGATGGTTGTGGCGGTAAAAAGGCCCTCTGAAGCAATTACAAAAGGATTGAATGAAAACGGCCAACTTGTAGAAATAAAAGCAAAAGGGATTTTAGCAAGGGCTTTACAGCATGAAATAGATCATCTTTGCGGAAAGCTGATTATTGATTATTTGTCGTTTCGGAAGAAGCTAAAATTTAAATTAAAACCGGGTTTTTAAAATGCAAATAAAAACTCTTTTTGATAAGGATGCGGAAGATAAAAAGTTGCACATCGGTTGGGGTGTTTCATTTTTGGTTGATGATAAAATATTATTTGATACCGGAGAAAAAGGCTCATGGCTTCTTGAAAACATGCAAACTTTGGGAGTTGATATAGGTAAAATAGAAGCAATAGTAATTTCTCATAATCATTGGGACCATACCGGAGGGTTATGGGATATTCTGGAAAAAAACAAAGGGCTTACGATTTATGCCTGCCCGCATTTTAGCAACGAATTTAAAGAAAAAGTAAAAAAATTACATGGAAAGATTATTGAGGCAGATAGGCTAAAAGAAATTTCAAAAAATATTTTTATTACTGGCGAGATACCTGGCGCCTATCATAGTAAATATATGCCGGAGCAGGCGGTTGTATGTAAAACAAAAAATGGGCTTACTATAATTACAGGATGCGCTCATCCAGGAATCTTAAAAATGGTTGAGAAGGTGAAAACAAAATTTTTCAATGAGCCTATTTATTTTGTATTAGGCGGATTTCATTTGATGGAATCGGATAAGCAGGCGGTAGAAATTATCGCTAAAAATTTTAAAAAAATCGGCGTAGTTAAAGCCGGTCCTACGCATTGTGCAGGAAACGAGGCGGCAGAAATTTTCAAAAAATATTATAAAGGAGAAAATTTTATCACCATTCAGGTAGGCCAGGAAATAGAGGTTTAATAAAATGGCAGGCAATATTTTAAAAGAACTAAAGGCGCACATTCCTTTTACGATATTTGGCGCAATGACAGGAATAGCTATTATGGTATTTTCTTTAAAATTGCCTTACAAGGTTTCATATAATTTCTTTTATGTGCTTCATCCTTCGCATGTATTTTTAAGCGCGTTGGTTACTACCGCGATGTATAAACTTCATACGTGTCATGGCATAGGTGTAAATTGTATCAAAGGGAAATGTAATTTCTGGTCTTTAATCATAATAGGTTACGTTGGTTCTGTAGGTATTGCCACCGTAAGCGATTCCGTAATTCCTTATGTAGCAGAATCCATGCTTGGTATGCCGAACAAAGGAATGCACCTTGGGTTTATCGAAAAATGGTGGTTGGTTAATCCTTTGGCTATTTTGGGTATAGTTGTTGCTTATTTTAAGCCAAAAACAAAATTTCCTCATGCCGGGCATGTATTATTAAGCACTTGGGCATCTTTATTCCATATAATTATGGCTAAAATAGAAGTTTTAAACTGGTTTTCTTTTGCCGTTATCGCTATATTTTTATTTTTGGCAGTTTGGGTTCCTTGCTGCGTGAGCGATATAGTTTTTCCTTTATTATTTGTAAAAGATAATAAACAGCAAAAGTTTGTAAAAAACGTCTGAAATAGGCAGGAGGTTTTATGCACGAAACAGTTTTTATTAATGAAATATTTACTATCTTGAAGCAGAAATTGGATAAAAATAACATTTCGGCAAAAGTTACGGTCAACGTCCGTTTAAGCCCTTTTAGCCATGTTGCCTTTGAAAGTTTACAGGAGTCTTTCAAGGAGCTTAGAGGGGGTAATTTTAAAAACGTTTCGCTTAATATACTTCCTTTAGAGATTACTTTAGAGTGTAAAGATTGTAAACGCCGCAGCAGTATTATTAAAGAGATATTTAGTTGCCCTTTTTGCGGCAGTATGAATGTTGGTATCCAAATGGATAAAGAATTTTTTGTAGAATCTATAGAAGTTGAGTCTGAATAAATGGAGGTAAAAGATAGATTCCAATATAACTAATAAAAATTATGAAGCCCGAGGGATTTCTGCGGAGGATTAAAACAAGAAATAATTAAAATGCCTGTTTATAACTATATTTGCAATAATTGTGGAGTAAGCTTTAGCCTAATAATGAAAAAGTATTCCAAAAAAATAAAACCTAAATGTAAAAATTGCGGCAGTAGAAATATTTCAATGGCAAAAGAGCTAATGCGCCGTAGAGGAGTTTGTCATAATTTTATTTGATTCATGTAATAAAAAAAGGAGGGATTAGATGGAAAAAAAGATTTTTGGGTATGAGCTCATAATGGATTTGCATGGTTGTGATTTAGGGGTAATGACATCCAAGAAAAAACTTCAGGAATATGTGGATAAGCTTTGCCCACTTATTGATATGGTGAAATACGGTAAACTATTTTTACCGTATTTTGGCACGCAAAAACCGCACACAAAAGGTTATTCACTCGCGCAGTTTATTGAAACCAGTTCAATCACTGCTCATTTTTCTGAACACTGGCGTATTTCCTATATAAACGTATTTTCCTGTAAGACATTTGATCCGAAAATTGCCCTGAAATTTACCAAAGAATTTTTTAAGGCAAAACGTGTGCGTTCAAAATTTTTAGTACGGTAAGTTTTAAAGGCTGTAAACAAGCGCCCAGTTGATTGAAACAAAAAAGGAGTGGTTTGATTGAAGATCGGTATTGTAATTTCAAGCAACGATGTTGAGACTTGTTGGAAAGCGCTTCGGTATGCTAATTCCTGCTTTGAACAGAAGGATGAAACAAGGGTATTTTTAATCGGTAAGGGCATTGAATATAAAAAGATAAGTACAGAAAAGTTTAACACAATTGAAGAGGCGGACAAATTCTTAAAGTCAGGCGGTCAAATCATTATCTGCGGAATACACATTGAATCATACAATCAGGAAAGTTCAGAGATGTTTCCTCTCTTAACCATGAAATATATGTATCAAATAGCAAAAGAAAGCGATAAGGTGGTTACTTTTTAAAATGAAAAAAGAAAAATATAGCCATGAGCATAATCATGGTGGGATGGATAAGCAAAAGCATGGCGTAAGCAGTTTTTGCATGCATGATTCAGGGGTTGTTTTCGATGAACTTAAAATTAAAAGTGGAGATACTTTCCTTGATCTAGGTTGTGGCGCCGGAGACTATGCAATCCATGCTTCCAAGATTGTCGGGGACTACGGGTTAGTATATGCATTAGATAGATGGGAAGAAGTTATTTCTGGTTTAGCCAGCAAGGCCGCTTCGCAAGGTTTGAATAACATTAAGGCAATAGTTGCTGATATTTCTTCTCGTTTACCTATAGATAGCCGCAGAATAGATGTTTGTTTGATTGCTACTGTGCTTCATGGATTTGATCTTACTAGTTCAGGGATAACATTGTTTAATGAAGTCCGTCGTATTTTAAAACCTCATGGCCGCATAGCAATTATTGAATGTAAAAAAGAAGATACGCCTTTTGGCCCGCCAATACATTTACGTTTATCAGCTAAAGAAATCGAAGATATAGTCATTCCGTGCGGCTTTAGCAAAATGAGATTAACTAATCTTGGGTACAATTATATGTTACAATTTAATATTAAGTAATTATATTAATTCAGGCCATGAAAAAAGAAATTAGATTAAAACCTATTGGAATAATCCATACGCCTTATAAAGATTCAAAAGGAATGCCTATCCAGGGAAAGTTTGGAAAAGACGTTAAGGGAAGAATAGAAATATTTCTGCAATATAAACAAGGCCTTAAGAATATCGAAGGATTTTCGCATTTGATTTTAATTTACTACTTTAACCAGTCAAAAGAAGAAAAGCTTATCGCGAGGTCATTCCTTGAAGATGTAGAACATGGTATCTTTTCGATGAGAAGCCCGCACAGGCCAAATCATATCGGATTTTCTATCGTCAAATTTGAAAAAGTTAAAAATAATATTGTTTTGTTTTCAGAAGTTGATATGCTTGACGGTACACCGTTGTTAGATATTAAGCCATATGCATCACATTTTGACTCAAGAAAGCAAGTAAAGAATGGTTGGATTGAAAAGCATTTTAGGAATTGCGAAATACCACAAAGAACAAAAATAGGCTGTTGAGCCATACATAAAAATCAAAATGATTATAGATCTAACTCAATTACAACCATGTGAAATTGGACTGATAATAGAAATTCAAGCAGGCCATGGTTTGTGTCGCAAGATACAAAGTCTTGGTATAAGGTCAGGGAAAAAAGTTACCAAAATAAGTTCTCATTTCTGGAGAGGCCCTCAAACTATTGAGATAGACAATCTGCAGGTGGCAATTGGTTTTGGCATGGCAAAAAAAATTTTTATTGAAGTAGATAGAAAATAATGGATAAAATTCTATTAATAGGCAACCCTAATATCGGTAAATCCGCGATATTCTCCCGCCTCACTGGAGCCAAAGTAATAATTTCTAATTATCCCGGCACTACTGTTGAATTCACCCAAGGCCGAATGAAAATTGGCGAAGAGTTACCAATGGTCATAGATGTCCCTGGCACTTATACCTTAGAGCCAACGTCTAAAGCCGAAGAGGTAGCTGTTGAAATGTTAAAACACGGTGACGTGGTAATCAATATTGTAGATGCTACAAATCTGGAAAGAAACCTTTCTTTGACATTGCAGCTATTAGAGAAAGACATTCCGGTTATAGTTGCTCTTAATATGTGGGATGACACCAAGCATCGCGGAATCAATATTGATATTAAGAAATTAGAGGGTTTTTTAGGAGTGCCGATAGTGCCTACCTGCGGCTTGACCGGCGAGGGGATAAAAGAATTAATTGAACGGCTTGCCGAAGCAAAAAAACATAAATTACACATTTCTTCCGATAGCCACCGATGGGAGATGATAGGTAAAATTGTCGCCCAAGCCCAGAACTTAACCCACCACCATCACACATTATTAGAGCGATTAGAAGATATAAGCATAAAGCCGCTTACAGGATTGCCATTGGCTTTGTTCGGTATATATTGTGCCTTTTGGGTAATTCGTTTTATCGGCGAAAATCTTATCAGTTATATTTTCGAGCCTTTGTTTAATAAGTTATGGCTGCCCTTAATGGTACAATTAAGTATTATTTCAGGCGATGGAAGTTTTCTGCATAATATACTTATTGGTAATCTTATTAAAGGTAAAATAGATTTTGGGCAATCTTTTGGACTTTTGACTACGGGTCTCTTTGTGCCTATTGCTATGGTATTGCCTTATATATTTAGTTTTTATTTAGTGTTAGGATTATTAGAGGACTTCGGTTATTTACCGCGTTTGGCGGTTTTATTGGATAATCTTATGCATCATTTTGGATTACACGGATATGCGGCTATTCCGATGATGTTGAGTTTAGGGTGCAAGGTACCCGGGGTATTAGCTACACGGATTTTAGAGGGCCGTCGCGAAAAATTTATTGCTGCTACTTTAATCGCAATTACTATCCCCTGTATGGCGCAAACTGCGATGATTATAGGTTTAGTTGGGCAACGAGGCGGAAAGTATGTAGCAATGATATTTTTTATTTTATTTTCCCTTTTAGTCTTTAAAGGGTTGATTTTAAATAAATTTTTAAAAGGCGTAAGCCCGGAAATACTTATTGAAATTCCTCCATATAGGATACCGCAAATACAAGCAGTGATTAAAAAACTTTGGATGCGTATATTTAGTTTTTTACGCGAAGCCCTCCCGTTGGTTCTTTTGGGCGTGCTTTTTATCAACATACTTCATACTTTAAAAATAATAGATTTCTTGGCTGATATTTTTGCGCCTATTCTTACAGGGTTATGGGGGCTTCCCAAAGAAGCCATTTCTGCGTTGATAGCTGGTTTTTTAAGAAAAGACGTCGCCGTAGGAATGCTTGGCCCGCTTAATTTAACTACTAAACAGCTAGTAGTCGGTTCTACAGTTTTGGCAGTATATTTTCCTTGTATCGCTACTTTTGTAGTTTTAATACGAGAGTTAGGAATAAAAGATATGTTTAAAGTTGCTTTAATTATGATTACTGTTGGGATATCAATAGGGGCATTTCTTAATTTTATTCTATAATTATAAAACCGTTAGTTTTATCAATGAAGAGGGCGATTCATCTAATATTATTAATAAGTTTGGCGCTTATCTCAAGTTCATGTGCTACTGTACCTGTTAAACCGCCCATAACTCCTGCAAAAGAAATATACCCGCAAACTACTATGCCGGTTTTAAGGCAAGACGTTTTTCATATAGTTGCGCCCGGTGAGACACTTTGGCGGATTGCTAAAATGTATAATGTCCCCATAAAAGATATATCATTTGCAAATAATTTAAAGACAGAGACTTTAGGGAAAGGCCAGCGTCTTTTGGTCCCTAAGGCGGCACCTATTATTCCGGTTATTCCTCTATATCCTTCCAAGAAATGGAAATATATTATTATCCATCACAGCGCAACTGATGAAGGTAGCTCTCTTTATTTTGATCGTTATCATTTAAGAAGAGGATGGGAAGGCATAGGGTACCATTTTGTGATTGATAATGGGAGTAAAGGAAAACAAGATGGGCAAATTGAAGTTTCACCCCGCTGGCTTAAACAAAAAAATGGTGCTCATTGTAATGCAGATAATATGAATAAACGATCAATCGGGATATGCCTTGTTGGTAATTTTAATACCGAATTTGTTTCAACGAAACAATTAGACGCTCTGGTTTATCTGACAGACAAACTAAGAAAATATTATAAAATTCCTTTTAACCGGATAATGGGGCATGGCCAGGTACGTGGTGCGAAAACAGAATGCCCGGGTAAGAAATTCCCCTGGAAGGGATTCAAGAGCCGGCTTATGGCGATAGAATAAGTTCCCCGGTTTGCCTTAAAAAAAATAAATTAACATCAATTCCTTTGGCTGTATAATTATCTGATAAATAGAAATCATTTCTGTTTATATTAAACCTATGGAAAAATATCTCCAAGCGCTCAAGAAGAATAAATTAAAAATAACTCCAAGGCGCAAAGCCGTCAGAAGTTTGTTATTCGCTTCATAATAAAAATTTATAGCTTACAGACTGTTTAAAAAACTTCCCTGAATTAAGGTATTCTATTGCCAAAATATGCTACGTCTTTTTATTAATGAAGCTATTAATGTTGTGTATGGCTAATCTCCCTATAATTTTTAGGAAATATTATTAACTAGAAATAAATTATATGATACAATATTAATTATGGAGGGCAATGGGAAAATTAAGTTTTAATTTTGAGTAGATCACTAATACATCTATTTTTCCATAGCAGAGGAGCAACGTCATTCCTTACAAATTATTGGCCATTATAAAATTAACCGAATCCAAATAAAAACACAACAACATAAAACGAAATGAAATCTTGGCAGAAAATTGTAGTTGTTTCTTGTTCAATTATCACTTTAGTGTCTTTATTTAGCGTATCCTCATCTTTTGCAACAGTTTTGGCTCAGAAAAAGTCTTCAAGGTCACAGGCAACCATTACGTTTAGCGGTATTTATGAAAATGAAAAAATACAAGTCAAACTTCCCGGAGGTAATGGTGTCTCTATGACCTACGACCTCGGTGTTGATTTAGGCGCGGAAAAAGCGGTAATGTAAATCCCGCCGGAAGGTGCAAAAATTATACACGCTAATTGATAATACTTAAGTCAAAAGAGGCGCATAACACTACACTTAGCAGTTCAATAAGATACGCAATCTTGAGCCAAAAATCATTGGATAAAACGGACATTTTTGCGAAAAAACAACCTCTCTAAGCCGCAAATTTCTCGATATTCAGCGAGGCTGGACAGTCTTTCTTATCCTTAACCGAGAGGAGAGAGGATTAAAGCCCTGATTTCTAATAGCAATCAGGGCTTCTTTTTTTTGTTGTCCTTCGAAGAAAAAATACTTCTCAAATTTGCCAATAGCCGTTTACAGAGAGGCCGTTCCCTTATGGATTATTTCCGCCCTTCTTAGCGGAAATACCCATTTAAAGTTCTTGACAAAAGAGGCAATCTATCTTATTATTGGCATATGCTAATAACTAAAAGAGGTTTACATGTCTAGGCCTTGTAGATGCAGAAGAATAAGATGTAGTCCTGACACAAATTACTTTAAGCCTCGCGGTATTCCTTTGGATATGCTTGAAGAGGTGAATCTTGCCCTAGACGAACTAGAGGCGGTGAGGCTTGCAGATTTAGAGGGTTTGTATCAGGAAGATGCTGCCAAAAAAATGAATATTTCAAGACAAACATTCGGTAATATTATAAATTCCGCTCACAAAAAAATAGCGGATGTTCTTTTGAATGCCAAAGCATTAAAGATAGCGGGTGGAATCGTTAAAAAAATTTAAAAAGGGAGGAATGAGATGAAAATTTGTATTCCAACGGAAACAAACGAAGGCAAAAGTGCGATGGTTTTTGGACATTTCGGCAGCGCGCCGTATTTTACGATCGTTGATACAGAGAAAGATTCTGTCGAGATAATTGATAATGCAAACCAACATCATACGCATGGAATGTGTCAGCCAATGAATGCATTAATGGGAAAGTCGATTAACGCTGTAGTTACTGG